>NZ_JBSGTR010000003.1:0-26608 GCF_053607505.1 Rhodococcus sp. NPDC055112 | reverse complement strand
CCGCCGTCCTCACCACCGAAGGCGGCAAGCAGCACACCACGGCAGCACACACCGTCACCATCACCGCTGCGGGCGGCCCAAATCCGCAGAACCCCGGTGGCACCGGCTCACTCGGAAGTAGCACCGGCAGCGGCTCACTCGGAAGTAGCTGACCTCCCCCGCCCCGCGGGTAGTGGCATCCGGTACGGACCACCCCGCGGGGCACCTGTTCCAACGGCCGTCGGGATAGTGCTCTGACACTGCGCGCTCGAAGGCCGTTGAGTGTGTGCCGTCCGCCACCGGGTGTCCTCCTGAAGGCGGACGGCACACACTGCCCTCGCGTGCCCCGGACGGGCGCGGCGGCTCGCGCAATAGCAGTGCGGGTGTGACGGTCATGTCCCGAGTCTGTGCACGGCCACTTGGTGACGACTTGGTGCGGACTGACCGGTGCCGGTACCTGGGGGTTCCTCCGCCCCCGGCGCCCGGACGAGTGCGTGTCCTGGGCCACAATCTGAGCAGAAAAGCAACCCCTATCGCGATAGTTGGACGTCCGATAGCCTGACGTCCATGAGTCAGGATCCGCGCACCAACACCGTCGACGGCGTGCTCCGCCGCTCGGCCGCCAAGTTCCCCGATCGCACCGCGCTGACCTTCGACGGTCGCAGCCGGACCTACCGCGAACTCGACGACGCGGTGACCCGCGCGGCCGGCCACCTGCTGGCGCTCGGCCTCGCGCCGGGCGACCGCGTGGCGGCGTACGGCACCAACTCCGACGCCTACGTCATCGGCTTCCTCGCGTGTGCCCGCGCGGGCCTGGTGCACGTGCCGGTGAACTACGCCCTCAAGGGCGAGGAACTGACCTACCTGGTGTCGCAGTCCGGGGCGCGGGCCGTCCTGGTCGACCCCGCCCTGCGCGGCACCCTCGACTCGGTGCGCGACGCCCTGGCGATCGAGCACGTGCTGCCGCTGCGCGACGCCGACGGCTCGCTGCTCGAGCTCAGCGGCACCGGCGAGGTGCAGGCACTGGAGCCGCAGGCCGCCTCCACCGATCTGGTGCAGCTGCTCTACACCTCGGGAACCACCTCGAAGCCCAAGGGCGCCATGATGACTCACTGCGCGCTGGTGCACGAGTACGTCTCGTCGGTGATCGCGCTCGGCCTGTCCGCCGACGACAACCCGCTGGTCTGCATGCCGCTGTACCACTCCGCGGGCATGCACGTGTTCACGATCCCCTACCTGTCCGTGGGTGCGACGGTGAATCTGATGGCGGCGCCGGACATCCCGGAGATCCTGCGCCGGATCGAGGCCGAGAAGATCGGCTCGCTGTTCCTCGCGCCGACCGTGTGGGTGCCGCTGGCGAACCACCAGGACCTCGAGACCCGCGACCTGTCCTCGCTCACGAAGGCGCAGTACGGCGCCTCGATCATGCCGGTCACCGTGCTCAACCGACTGCGCGAGCGCTACCCGAACCTCGGCTTCTACAACTGCTTCGGGCAGTCCGAGATCGGCCCGCTCGCGACCGTGCTGCAGCCCGAGGAGCACGAGGCCCGGCCGTCCTCGTGCGGGCGCGCGGTGTTCTTCGTCGAGACCCGGGTGGTCGACGCCGAGGGCAACGACGTCCCCGACGGCGAGTCCGGCGAGGTGCTGTACCGGTCGCCGCAGCTGTGCCAGGGCTACTGGGAGAACCCGGAGGCGACGGCGGAAGCGTTCCGCGACGGCTGGTTCCACTCCGGCGACCTGGTCACCCGCGACGCCGAGGGCTTCATCACCGTGGTCGACCGCATCAAGGACGTCATCAACACCGGCGGCATCCTGGTCGCCTCCCGCGAGGTCGAGGACGCCGTCTACACCCACCCGGCGGTCGCCGAGGTCGCGGTGATCGGCACCCCGGACGAGAAGTGGATCGAGGCGATCACCGCCGTCGTGGTGCTGCGCGAGGACCACGAGCCGGTGACGGCCGAGGCCCTGATCGGGCACGTGAAGGAGCGGATCGCGCCGTTCAAGGTGCCTAAGAACATCCAGTTCGTCGACGCGTTGCCGCGGAACCAGAGCGGGAAGCTGCTCAAGCGGGAGCTGCGGACGGGGGCGTAGGGCTGAAACTCCCGGGATCGCGTTCCAGCGGTCCTACGCCGTCAAGTCGTGATGCGCGGCTGAACCTCAGCAGACCGCAACGGCGCCCCAACCCTCGGTTGGGGCGCCGTTGCGTGTTCAAAACCTGACACGCCACGTTTCGCGTTTCTTTGCGCGGAGGCCGACCTGCGAGCAATGTGGTGGTCGGCGGGTGTGCGGACGGAGGTGTCGCCGGTGGACTTTCAGGCCTGGTGGGACTTTGTGTTCGCGCGACGCAGCCAACTGGTCACCGATTCCTACCTCCATGTGAGCGCAGTCGTGCAATCGATCGTGATCGCGACGATCATCGCCGTCGGCATCGGCATCATGGTTTACCGCAGCCCGATCGGATCCGCGGTGGCCACCGGACTGGCCAGCACCATCCTCACCGTGCCCTCGTTCGCGTTGTTGGGTCTGCTCATCCCGATTCTCGGCCTCGGCGTGCGCCCGACCGTCACCGCACTGGTGCTCTACGGCCTGCTGCCGATCATCCGCAACACCATCATCGGTCTCGCCTCGGTGGACCCGGCCATCACCGACGCCGCGCGTGGGGTCGGGATGAACCGCCTTCGCGTGCTCGGGCGGATCGAGATGCCGCTGGCCTGGCCCTCGATCCTGGCCGGCATCCGGGTGAGCACCCAGATGCTGATGGGCATCCTGGCGATCGCTGCCTACGCCAAAGGCCCGGGCCTCGGCAACCTCATCTTCTCGGGCCTGTCCCGCGTGGGCAGCCCGACCGCGGTTCCGCAGGCACTGACCGGCACCGTGCTCATCGTCGTCCTGGCCCTGGTCCTGGACGGGCTCTACGTCCTGCTCGGCCGACTCACCACCTCGAGGGGGATCCGGTGACCGACACCGCGTCGCGCAAGGGCACCGCCGCGCACCACGACCACACCCACGGGGTCGAGATCGTCCTCGACGACGTGGTCAAGCGCTACCCCGGGCAGGTGGACGCCGCGGTCGACCACGTCTCGATGACCATCCCCGCCGGCGAGACCGTAGTGTTCGTCGGACCCTCCGGGTGCGGGAAGACCACCACCATGCGGATGATCAACCGGCTGATCGAGCCGTCGTCGGGACGGATCACCATCGGCGGCAAGGACGCATTGTCGATCGACCCCGACCAACTGCGCCGCGGCATCGGCTACTCCATCCAGCAGGCGGGCCTGTTCCCGCACCTGACGGTCGCCAAGAACGTCGCGACCGTGCCCGGCCTGATCGGGTGGGACCGCAAACACATCGCCGAACGCACCGACGAGATGCTCGACCTCGTCGGCCTCGACCCCGACACCTACCGGGACCGGTATCCGCGACAGCTGTCCGGCGGTCAGCAGCAGCGGGTCGGGGTGGCCCGCGCGCTGGCGGCGGACCCACCGGTGCTGCTGATGGACGAGCCGTTCGGCGCCGTCGACCCGATCACTCGGGGCCTGCTGCAGGACGAGCTGATGCGACTGCAGTCCGAGCTCGGCAAGACCATCGTCTTCGTCACTCACGACTTCAACGAGGCCGTCAAGCTCGGCGACCGAATTGCGGTGCTGGGTAGCCAGTCTCACATCATGCAGTACGACACCCCGGAGGCGATCCTGGCGAACCCCGCCAACGACATGGTCGCCGGGTTCGTCGGGGCCGACGCCTCCCTCAAGCAACTGACCCTGAGCCGGGTCCGGGACGTGCGGCTGATCGAATGCCCGACCGCCCACGAGGACGGTTCCGTCGACGAGATGCGCCGGGCCCTGCTCGCCCGCCGACGGCAATGGGGCCTGATCCTCGACGCCCGCAACCGCCCGGTCCGCTGGGTCTCCCCCGCGCACCTTGCCACCGTGGACTCGCTGCGCGACGTGGGTGATCCGGTCGGCGAGATCCTTTCGGTGCAGTCCACGCTGCAGGACGCCCTCGAGGCCCTGCTCGCAGAGTCCAGCGCGTCCACGGTCGTGACCGGACGTCGCGGCGAGTACGTCGGCCTCATCACCATCGACACCCTGGTGGAGAACCTGCGCCAGCTGCGCGACGAGCACGCGGACGACCACGACGACCTTTCCGACCCGGGCCCCAGCGCGCTCGACGAGCCCGGTGGGGCGCAGCGCGCTCCCGAGGAACTGGCCCCGTGAGCACCGAGACGTCCCCGCGGGGCCCCGCGCCGGGCGGGGGCGTCGCCGCCACCGATGTGGCCGTCGTCGACCACGCCGCGGCCGCCGACCGCCGCGCCGAACGGATGCGCCTGCTCGCCCAGCCGGTGCTGGTTCTCCTGCTGACCGGTGGGGTCCTGGCGTGGGCGTTCAGCCGCGACCTGAACGCCACCCAGCAGGCCAGCATCAGCGTGGCCAATCTGGCGACCCTGACCTGGCAGCACGTGCTGATCACGGTCGCCGTGGTGGTGATCGTGGTGGCATTGGCGGTACCCCTGGGCACGCTGCTCACCCGGCCGGGCTGGACCCGGCTGGCACCGGTGTTCGTCGGCATCGCGAACATCGGTGCCGCCGCCCCGGCCATCGGCCTGTTGGTGCTCTTCTACCTCGCCACCCGCACCACCGGGTTCTGGATCGGGGTGCTGCCGATCGCCTTCTACTCGCTACTTCCGGTTCTGCGCAACACGATCCTCGGCTATCAGCAGGTGGATCCCACGCTGATCGACGCGGGCCGCGGCCAGGGCATGTCGGCGCGCACCGTACTCCGCCGCGTCGAGTTCCCGATGGCGGTTCCGTACATCCTGGCCGGCCTGCGGACCTCGCTCGTACTGGCGGTCGGCACGGCCACCCTGTGCTTCCTGGTCAGCGCCGGCGGGCTCGGCGTCCTGATCGACACGGGGTACAAATTGCGCGACAACGTGACCCTGGTGGTGGGTGCCGTACTCGCGGTCTCGCTGGCCCTGCTCGTCGACTGGCTCGGCGCCCTCGCCGAGGTCTACCTCGGCCCGAAGGGATTGCGTTGACATGGCCGGACGCCGGAAGCTCCTGCTGCGTAAGGTCGCAGCGTTCGCGATGGTCGCGGCGACTGCCGTCACGCTCGCCTCCTGTGGGCTCGAGTCCGGCGGCGCGCTGCCCCTAAAGGTCGGCCCGGGCAGCATCACTCCTGTCCCCGAGCTCGAGGGCGCCCCGATCACGGTGGGCTCCAAGGACTTCACCGAGCAGATCATCCTCGGGTACATCATCGAGTTCGCCTTGTCCGCGGCCGGCGCGGACATCCGCGACCTCACCAACATCCAGGGCTCCAATAGCACCCGCGACGCGCAGGTCCACGGCCAGATCGACCTCACCTACGAGTACACCGGCACCGGCTGGATCAACTACCTGGGACACGAGCACCCGATCCCCGACCCCACCGCACAATTCGAGGCGGTGCGCGACGAGGACCTCGCCCGTAACGGCCTGGTGTGGACCGACCCCGCGCCGATGAACAACACCTACGCCCTGGCCACCAGCCGAGCCACCGCGGAGGCCACCGGGGTGCGGACGCTCTCCGAGTACGCGGATCTGGTCAAGCGTGACCCGGCCGCGGCGACCACCTGCGTCGAGACCGAGTTCAACGTCCGCCAGGACGGCTATCCAGGTATGGCCGCGGCCTACGACTTCGATCCGACCAAGGCGCAGAAGCAGATCCTGCAGACGGGCATCATCTACCAGGCCACCGCGGACGGCACTCAGTGCAAGTTCGGCGAGGTGTTCACCACCGACGGCCGGATCATCGCGCTGGACCTGGTCCTGCTCGACGACGACCGCTCCTTCTTCCCGAAATACAATCCGGCACTGATCATGCGTGAGGGATTCGCGCAGGCGCACCCGCAGGTCGCGGAGGTGATGGCGCCGGTCTCCGCGGAGCTGACCGACCAGGAGATAACCGAGCTGAACCGCCGCGTCGAGGTCGAGGGCCAGGAGCCGGCCGACGTGGCCCGAGCGTGGTTGGTGGACAAGGGTTTCGTCACCGCTGCCGACTGACCCGCCTACTCGGGCCACCGTTTTGACCTGCCCGGACAAGAGCGAAGAAGCATCGACGCCCTCGAGTGCGAGTAACGCCTGCGCGCGTTGGTCCTCCCGGGAAAGAAGAAACCGCACACATTACGAACCACAAATTGACTCATATCAGGACTCAATACCATCACTGGACAACCAGCGCTCGACACCCGATTGAATGCCATCGAGAACTTGGTCATCCGCGTAGACATCGATGCCGACAACCCGATCGTCAAATGACCCAAATCCTCGAATCAGCGTCCCATCTTCCGGAAGCAACGGAACGAAGTGACTCACCAGTGAGTTGCCATCGACAGATACCTGGCGAACGTCCTCGATCGAGGAAACAAGATCACCGAGAACGAACCCTGAAGGCACCAGAAGGAGAACGGCCGGGCGTTCGCGAGTGATCTCAATAGCAGCGCCAAAGTCCGCAGCGTCGGTCACCAACCAGCCACCGAATTGCAACAGCTCGTCGGTTCGATCCAACTGAAAGTCTTGCCGATCGCCGGACGGCAGGACTGCACCGTTATTCTCCCAACGATTCCATAGTGATTCACGTTTCATTGTGAGAGCGCCAAGCCGATTGAAGGGCGCAAGGGGTTGAGAGGCTCCGACGAGAATCAGTTGGCCTGCGAGCAGAGAAGGCACAGCGTTGCTCAGCGTACCGGCGGCGATGGCGACAGCGGCCGGGATCGTCTCTGACCCCACTCGACGAACTTCAATCCCGACAACACCAAATCGTGAATCGTCGCCAGCAGTTCCTTCGAGAAGAGGAACTGATTCGGCCACTGCTCGATTCAGTGAGATTCTCTCGCCATCACTAGTCATAGTGATCGCCGTTCGGTGTGTTGAAGTGCGGCCCGCGGTTCTGTGTCGGGTCGTCGACAAAGATATGCCCTTGGGCATCGTCTCGGATGAACGTCGTCTGCGTGCCCCCACCTGGAATCGGCACGTCAAAGATGTAGTTCCGGCCAGGTTGCAGGACGCCCCTGCGGTCGAAATTCGGCTCAACCGCAGATGGCTGTTGACTAACAGGGATGCCGAGGTCTCGCTTCGCCTGGTTGAATGCGCCATCCCGACCCGCGCTCTCAGGAGACATGTTCGGGGGACGGTTACCGCGGCAAGGTTCCGGCACCAACCCCAGCGGATCGGTCCACCCCGTCGGATTGTGCGGGTACGCACTCGGATTCGCCGCCGGCGCCAGCCCAAGCGGATCCTGCGTGACATACCGGGCGGTGGCGGGGTCGTAGTAGCGGTGCAGGTTGTAGTGCAGGCCGGTCTCGTCGTCGTGGTACTGGCCGGGGAACCGCAGCGGCGTCGACGCACCGTCCCACCTCGTCCGGCCCCACAGATCCGAAGTCGCGGACCCGGCGACGTCGACCGCGTCCGGGTCGATCAGCTCCACCGGGGTGCCCACGAGGTCGGTGACGATCGCGTAGAACTCGGCGTCCACGTCGCCCTGGCTCGACGCCTGGGTCAACGGAGTGAAGGTGCCGGGGCGGTAATTCCAGGTGGTGACCGCCTCGCCCAGCCGCTGCTCCACGAGCTGCGTGCCGTCCCAGGCGTACCGCGTGGACTCGAGCACCGCGCCGTCGTCTCCGAGCCGCGATTTGGTGGTTCGGCGACCGAGCGCGTCGTAGGTGTACCGCCAGCGCTGACCGTCCGGGGTGATCGCCTCGACGAGCTGGTCGAAGGCGTTGTAGCTGTAGTGCCAGACGTCCGGCTTCCGCGATAACCGGGTGGTGGTCTTGCGGATCAGCCGCCCCGCCGCGTCGTAGCGATACCGGGTGCGGCCGTCTCGAATCAGCAGGTTGCCGCGGCACTCGCGCCGGTCCCATTCCTGCCCGGCCGGCCCCGCCGCGGTGATGTTGCCGAGGCCGTCGTAGGCGTAACCCTCAGCCGCGGAGCCATTCTGGGCGACGGCGGTCACCCGCCCCACCGGGTCGAGGGTGTAGTCGCGGCGCAGCGTCGCGTCCGGGCGCACGGTGGTGTGATCGGCGAGGTAGCCGTCCGACCGGTAGCCGTAGGCGTCCTCCCGGAGCAGTGTCGGAGTCGAGGCCGGACCCGGGCCGAGCCCCAGGTTCAGCGCCGATGTCGGGCGTGCGATCACCGACTGGGCGGCGAGCTGCCCGCGCGCCGTGTGGGTGTGCTCGACCGCGAGCTCGCCGACCCGCCACCCCGTCATCGCGCCGCGCGCGTCGTGGGTGAAGTCGAGGCGGTGCCCGTCGGTGGTCAACGCCGCCAGCCGCCCGGCCGGGTCCCAGCGCCAGGTGGTGTCTCCCCCTCCGGGCGAGATCCTTCGGGTTCGCCGCCCCGCGAGGTCGTGCTCGAAGCGCAGCGCCAGCTCGTCGTCCACCGTCTGCAACGCCAGCGCGCCGGTCGCGGTGTACTCGAAATCGGCGGTGTGGGTAGCGGTCTCGCCGGTTCCCGACTCGCCCACCGTGAGCCGCCCGGCCAGGTCGTGCCCGAACCGGAGGTACTCCCCCGTGTCGGCCCGCACTGCGGTGAGCCGGCCCAGGACGTCGTAGGTGTTGGTGCGGATGACGCCGGTCGGCGTCGTCACCGTCGCCACCCGGCCCATCGCGTCGTGGGTGTACGCGGTGGTGGCGCCGGTGAAGTCGGTCTCCGACACCAGCCGCCCCGCGCGGTCGTAGCGGTAGCTCCAGGTATCGCCGAGCGGGTTGGTGACCGCGGTCAGGCGGCGTTCGGTGTCCCAGGCGTAGCGGGTCACGGACCCGTCGGGATCGGTCCGCGCGGACAGCAGGTCGAAGTCGCCGTATTCGTAGACCGTGCGGGCGCCGCCGGCGTCGCTGTGGGCGAGCAGGTTTCCCTCGCCGTCGTACTCCCACGACTCCTCGGCGCCGTCGGGGTGGGTTCGTCCGATCATCCGGCCGTCCGCCGACCAGCGGTAGCAGATGGTGGCATCGGTGGGGTCGGTGACGGCGACCGGTCGCCCGAATCCGTCCCGCACGATGCGGGTGACCGCACCGTTCGGGTCGGTCACGACCGCGGGCAGCCCGGCCTCGTCGCAATCGATGAAGGTGGTGGCGCCGGTCGGGTCGGTGACCCTCGCCAGCGATCCGCCCGGGTGGTAGCCGTACCCCGTCCGGGCGCCCGCCTCATCGACGATGGCGATCAGGTTGCCGTCGCCGTCCCACTCCCGATTGGTGGTGGTGCCGTCCGGGTTGCGCACCGCGGCGGGTCGTTTCGGCGCGGCGTACTCGACCGCCAGCACGGCGCCGTCCGGTCGGGTTACACGCCCGACGTCGCCGTCGGGCGTGTACAGATACGCGGTGGTCGCGCCGTCGGGCGTGCGCACTTGAAGCGGTTCGCGGCGGGCGTTGTAGTCGGTGTGGGTGTGCGCCCCGGCCGGGTCGACGAGGTCGCGCAGCCGCAGGTCGTTGTCGAAGCCGTGGGTGGTGGCGGCGCCGGTCGAGTCCGTCACGACGGTCATCCGGCCCGCGCCGTCCGGGGTGCCGGTGTAGTCGAACCGGGAGTCGAGGATCCCGGCGGTGCCCTGCTGGAGGACGACGCGTCCCTCGACGTCGTAGGTGTTGACCATCCGGTTGCCGCTGCTGTCGGTCCAGGTCAGCATGCGACCGTCGGCGTCATAGCCGTAGCGGGTGGTGCCGCCGTCGCCCTTGGTGACCGCGACGAGATGCCCCGCCTCGTAGCCGAATCGGCGCACGACCGTGGCGGCGCCGCCGTCTGCGACGACCAGCGCGGTGACCCGGCCGCCCGCGGTCTCGACCACCACGCGGTAGCCGCCGGAGTGGGTGATCTCGGTGGGTGCGCCGTCCGGTCCGTAGCGGAACAGGATGCGGTTGCGGTGTCGGTCGGTGATCGCGCTGATCGCGAGGTTGCCCAGCGCGGAATCGAGTCCGCCCAGCTCCGCCTTGGGGGCGAAGTGCCAGGTGAGGTCGCGGTCCGGATCGTGCACCCGGTAGCCGCCGGTCTCGGTGCGGGTCAGCGGCCAGCGCTGCCCCGATGCGGGCAGCGTCTCGGCGCCGACCTCGGGGTGCGGGTAGCTGAGCATCACGCCGCCCTCGGCGAGGAAGGCGACGCCCGACTCCTCGACCACGATCCGCAGGTCCAGCGTTGCCGACCAGCTGGGCCCGAACCAACGCCCGAACCGGTAGCCGGACCGGTGCCGTCGCCCGAGGACCAGCGGCAGGACGCCGGGCAGGGTGAGATCGGTTTCCGGGAGCAGGTATTCACCGGTCGCGACGTCTACGGGGTCGCGAGCCGCCCAGCTCTGGTCGCTGGTGCGGTCGCTGTCCACACCCGCTTCGTCCGCGGCCTGCTTGGCGCCGGCATCGGCCACCGCGCACTCTTCAAGAGTCAGGTTGCTGGGAGCGTCGAGCTCAGTCGAATCGTCCGAGCATAAGCGATCTATCAAATCGGAGTGCCACGATTCTTACCTGGCTTCATAATGAGGAGATCATCCCTTGTGTGACGTCGACACTCGTCCACGAAACCCCTTGCCTCACCTGGATTCAGCAAGAACCGCTCATACTCATCTGGATTGATCTCGTAATACTCTTCGTAGTCCACGACTCCATTGCTTACCGGGAATGAGACGTAGCGCCTGCCAGATTCCAGTTCAACACCGATAGAGAAGCGTTCATCCCTGAGGACCAGCGTGTCCTTGAACTTCAAGCTAGTTCACTCCCTTTGATTCGAGTTTTGTTGTCGAGTACTGATCCTTGTCGATGTTTCCAGCGTCAATTACAGCCTCCAGGTTTCCATTGGGCAACTTCCCACCTGGTATCCAAAGCTCATTTGCCCCAGCCTCGTTACCTGATGGAACCCTGACATTGAGCTCACCCGGGTCAGCGATGTCAACGCGCACAAGTTGGTTTGAGTCAAGGAAGCCCTCAGGAAGCCCCAGGGCATCCTCGAGCGCGCGTGGATCGCCTCCAGAAGTTCCGATCAAGGCGTCAGCTTCTGCATTGGGCATGACGAAGGCAGTCCCATCCCTCTGCGCAATCCCGTACTTCTCGAGGTTATTCTCCGTAACGAATCGTGTTGCACCATCATCGAACTGCGCAAGATGATGCTCGATGTAGTCGGGCGATAGATACTCCGATGGATCTGGCCGCTCCCCCTTCTCCAAGTCCACGATCCGATCGTGCACTTCCTGAGTCAGGACCTCGTTGTGTGACGTTGAAGCAGGTTCAGTCACCTCTATCGAATGCGATTCTGCCCGCGACGCTTCTGGTGCGACGACATCCGACATGCCGGCAGGCGGCACCTCGGGTGTCGGCACGTGCCTGCCCGCGTCCGCGACCGTGTCGGCCAGCCGTGCCGGCCCGGCGAAATCGCCCGCGGCGTCGACCATCCGCTCGACCGACCTGGCCGCGGCGACGCCGCCGCCGGCACCCGCGGTCGCGGCCGTCAGGATCGCGTCCCCGGTGAGGCTGCCCGCGAACTCGAACGGGTTGTTCAGCGCATCGTCTAGCATCGCGGACACCACGGCGCCGGGATCGGCCGCAGCGACGAACAGCCCGGTGGCCAGGTCCGACATCGCCGCCCCGTACTCGGCGGGGTGCGTCAGGTTGTACTGGTCCGTGGGATTGACCTGGCGAACGAACTGCACGATCCCGGTGAGCCCGGTGAGCAGGCCGGCACCGAAGTTCGTCTTGGCGACCTCCAGCGCATCGGTGGCGTCCGCGAGATTGGCGACCATCCGCTCGGTGAACGGCGGCTCGGTGGGGGCGGCCGCGGTGGCCTGCGACAGCGCGCCCGCGACCTGCCCTGCGACACCGTCGCGCTCGATCCGGGCGCCGCGCAGGAGCTCTCGGGCCCCGTCCTTCATCGCGCTCCAGCTGTCGACGAGCTCGGTGCCCGCCTGTCCGTCGGCGCCGAGCGCGGCGTAGGCGGTCTTCCTCGCGAGCTCCTCCCGCTCGGCCTGCCGCCACAGCTCGACCGCCTCGGCCGCCCGGGCCTGTGCCGCCTCGACCGTGTAGCTCCACGAGGTCAGGCTCCGCCCGGCGGCGCTCATCGCGTCGGCGGCCTCGTGCCACAGGCCCGGCTGCTTGTCGTAGACGGCGTTGAATCCATCTGCGGCCGTGCCGGTCCAACCGGCGGCATCGATCGTGCGCAGCGCGTCGCCGGTAGAGCCGATGCTGCTGGAGAGCTCGTTGAGGGTGGTGGTGGCCTCGGCGATGGCCGCGGGTTCGCCGCGGATCAGTTCCTTCGGCTGCTCGGTCTGGCCGAGCTCGAGCTCGTCGACGGCGCCGCCGGTCAGGCTCGCGACCTGATCGCCGAGATCGGTCAGCGCGTCCGCGACGCCGTCGGCACCGAGCCGCCGGGCCACGCCGGAGGCGGCGTCGAGGCCGGAATCGGCAGCCTGCCCCAGGCTTTCGATGCCCGACTCGACGGCGTCCTCGACGAACTCGCCCGCGCTGTCGATCGCCCCCGTGGCGTCGTCCCAGGTGTCACTGAGCCAGCTCACCGGTTCCCCCTCCCGCCGCGGTCATCTCCGCCGCGCGCTCGGCGGCCCCGGTGTTCCATCCCTGCTCCGCGTCCACCCCGAGGGCGCCGGCGAGCTGCGGCGACACGTTCGCTAACGCCTGCGGCGCAACCTGTTCGATCACCTCGTTGTTGGCCTGGATCGTCTGCGCCGCCGCCGCGAAGGACTCCGCGCTGTAGTCCGGGTTGAGCACGTGGTTGACGGGGTTGTCCGCGAGGGTGTCCTCCCAGCTGCGGTCCGCGATCTCCTCGCCGCTCAGGTGCGGGTTGCCTGCGACGTGGGTCCACATCGTCTTGAAGGTGTCCGAGACCTTCTGCTCCATCTCGTGATACATGCCCGCGTCCAGCTCGAGGACCCGAGCGATCTCGTTGGCCGACTGCACCAGGCTCCGGACGCCCCAGGACCAGCGCTCGGCGAACTCCTCGAGCCCCGACTGCACTTCCTGCTTGCCCGCCTCCATCGGCGAGAGCGCCAGCAACGAGAAGCCTCGCCCGACCGCGGCGGTCTCGCCGATCCCGAGCCCCTCCAGCGATCCGGTGATCGCGGTGATGCCCTGGGCGGCCTGCACCAGCACCTGCGGGTCGACCCCGAGTTCGTCGCTCACGACCGGACCTCGGCGGGCGGGAACGCCATGGGCGACGGACCGGCGATGTCGACGACAACCCCGGTCGGGTTCGGCAGCCCCGGCAGAAGTTCGTCGACGATCCGGTCGCCGAGCAGGGCGCGGAAGGCCCGGCCCTCGCGGTCCCCTCGGGCGGCGAGGTACCGGGCGTACTCGCCCTCGCCGGTGAACGCGCAGATCCAGTCGAGCTCGCAGACGGTGCTGGTGAGCAGCCGGTCGTCGTCCGTCACCGGGATCAGCAGCACCGACGACCGCATCGCGTCGGTCAGCGCCCTCGGTTGGCCGAACCCCTGATAGAACGCGTCGATCTCAGCCAGCAGCGCACTGCAGCCGCCGTCCACCGCCCCCATGAAATCCCCCCGGATTGACTACTGATCCCCCGGACTCCGGGGCCGGCGGACCGGCTTCGGCGTCACTCGGCCCAGAATAGCCGTCTCCGCGCGGTCGTCGCGCGGGCTCACTCCCGCCCGGCGCCGAGCAGCCGGTGGGCGCACAGCCCGACGTACAGCTCGGCGGCGTGCACCGGGTCGGAGAAGTCCCGACCCGTCAGCTCCTGAATCCGGCGCAGTCGGTACAGCACGGTGTTGCGGTGATAGTGCAGCTGCGCGGCCGCGGCCGTCGTCGATCCGCGGGCGGCGAACCAGGCCTCGAGGGTCGACAACAGGTTGCGCTGTTCGTCGGCGGGCAGGGCCAGCACCGGCCCCAGGACCTGACGGACGGCGAGCTGACCGGCATCCGGCTGACGGATCACCAGCAGCGGCACCGGAACCGAGTCGTAGCGCGTCGGGTCGCCCGCGCCGTCGGGCGTGCAGCTCCTGGCCTGCCTGGCCTGCTCCACCGCCTCACCGATGCCGCCCGGCCGAGCGAACCCGCGGCTCACCCCGACGGGTCCGCCGCCGATCTCGCCGAGCGCGGCGAGCGCCGCGTCCAGCGCCGCCTCGGCCGGTGCCCACAGCAGGCCGAGGCGACCGTCGACCTCGGTGTCCCACACCGAGTCGACGCCGACCCCGTTCAGCCTCGATCGCAGCGCGTCCGCCGACGGGCAGGACGCCGAATCCCGCACGGACACAATCAGAAAGGCACCCCGCTCGGGAATCCGGAACGCCCGCACCGCATCCGCAACACCCGCCGGGTTGAGGGCGTGGTTCGCGAACAGGGTCCGGATCAGCCGCCGCCTCGCCTCGGCGTCCTCCCTTGCCCTCGTGTCGGCCGCCTCCCGGTAGGCGTCGGCCGCGGCGTCGGAATAGACATCGACCAGCGCCCAGACCTGCTCGGCCATGTCCAGCAGCCAGCGGCTGGCGCGACCGTCCGACCGCGCCATCAGCTCCTCCCAGATCAGCCGCCCGCCGAGCCGGAACGCGTGCAGCAGCGCGGCCAGCGACACACCCTGTTCCGCCTTCATCCGCCCGGCCGCGCGGGCCGATTCCAGCCGGATCGGTGCGGTGCCGTCGAGGTTCGCGAGCATCGACGAGAGGTTGTCCCAGCACGCGGACCGCAACTGTTCCGGCGTCAGTAGCGACGCGTCGGCGTAGTCCTGCTCGGCGGCCACGATGCGGGCGACCAGTTCGTCGGCGAGCGCGTCCACCGAGGCGCGCATGTCGCGCAGTAGTTCGGTGGGCGAGGGTGGAGCGAGTTCGGGGCTGACGACCATCGCCCCAGGGTAGCCGCCCGGGAGTGATCCACGCCATAGCAATTTGTGCGGTCGCACAAAGAGCCCGCCGACATCGACGCCCTCCGCCTATGGCGCGCGGCGCCGGATGGGACGAGGATCACAGTAGAAGATCCGACGAGTCCGGCCCCCGCCCGACTCGAATCGAACGGAGTTGTCCCGTGTCCGATCACGACCCCGCCAGCACCCACCCGGCCATCGATCAGGCCCTGGCCGACCTCGTCGAGGGCGAGAAGGCCTGGGCAGGTCTGTCCCTTGGCCACCGGCGCCAACTGCTCGACCAGGTCCGCGATCTCACGGTGCAGCACGCGGCCGAATGGGTGGCAGCCGCGGTGCAGATCAAGGGACTCGACCCCGACTCCCCCCTGGTCGGCGAGGAGTGGATATCCGGGCCGTACTCCGTGGCCACCGCCGCGACGGTGCTGTCCGCCAGCCTCGACAAGCTCGAATCCGGTACCAGTCCGCTGACCGACGCCACCTTCGGCACCGCCCCAGGCGGCCGCACCACCGTGCGGGCCCTGCCGATGAACGTCTTCGACAGGCTGCTGCTGAGCGGGTTCAGCGCCGACGTGTGGCTGCAGCCGGGCGTCGATCGTGCGACGGCACAGCGCGAGGCGGGCCTCGCCCAGCTCGATCCGACCCGGACGCAGGGCGTCGGGGTGGTCCTGGGCGCGGGCAACATCACCTCGATCGCGCCGCTCGACACCCTGTACGAACTGTTCGCGCACAACCGCGTCGTCGCGCTCAAGCTCAACCCGATCATGGACCGGATGCTGCCGGTCTTCACCAAGGTGCTCGAGCCGTTCATCGGGATCGGCGCGGTCCGCATCCTGACCGGTGGCGCCGACGTCGGTACCTACCTGACTCGGCATCGGCTGGTCGACCACGTGCACATGACCGGCAGCGCGCTCACCCACGACGCGATCGTCTTCGGCACCGGCGAGGAGGGCGCGCGCCGCAAGGCGGCAGGCGAGCCGGTCCTCGACAAGGGCATGACCAGCGAGCTGGGTGGGGTGTCGCCGACCATCGTGCTGCCCGGCACCTGGAGCCGCGCCGACATCGAGTTCCAGGCCGAGCACATCGCGACGCAGCGCCTGCACAACGGCGGCTACAACTGCATCGCCTCGCAGGTGGTCGTGCTGTCCTCGCGGTGGCCGCAACGCGATGAGTTCGTCGCCGCGCTGCGCGCCGCCGTCGACCGCGCCCCCGCCCGCCCGGCCTACTACCCGGGCAGCGACGACCGAGTCGCCTCGGCCGCGCAGTCCTACCCGAAGGCCGAGCGCCTTGGCCGCCAGGGCGGCCGGGTGCTGGTGTCGGGTCTGCAGCCCGACGAGTTCACCCCGCTGCTGCAGACCGAGTACTTCGGGCCGGTGCTCGGCGTGATCGAGCTGCCGCACGACGGCGAGCAGTTCGCGACCCGCGCAGCCGAGGTGGTCAACGAGCAGTTCGTCGGGACGCTCGGGGTCAACATCATCGCCGAGCCCGGCACCATCGACTCGATGGGGACGCGGTTCGACACGCTGCTCGAGTCGCTGCGGTACGGCACGATCGCGGTCAACGCGTGGACCGGGGTCGGCTACCTCACCCCCGCGGCGACCTGGGGCGCGTTCCCCGGCCACACCCTCAGCGACGTGCAGAGCGGCATCGGGGTGGTGCACAACGCGCTGCTGATCGACCGGCCCGAGCGCACCGTGGTGCGCGGGCCGTTCCGGCCCTCCCCCCGATCGCTGCTGCACCGCGAATGGTCGATCTCGCCGAAGCCGCCGTGGTTCGTCACCAACCGGACCGCGGCAGGCACCGGGCGGCGGCTGACCGAGTTCGCGGGCAAGCCGTCGTGGGCGCGGCTGCCCGCAATCTTCGCGTCGGCGCTGCGCGGCTGAGACCGACGGTTCCGCGCCGCGGCGAGAACCACTTTCCCCCCAACACTTCTCGATGTGGAGATGAACGCATGATCCAGGAATCGTCAGTCGTCGACTACGTCATCGTCGGCGCCGGTTCGTCCGGCGCCACGCTGGCCGGTCGGCTCAGCAACGACCCGCGCACCGAGGTCGTCCTGCTCGAGGCCGGTCCGCGGGACAAGGACAAGTTCATCCACATTCCCGCGGCCTTCTCCAAGCTGTTCCGCAGCGAGGTCGACTGGGACTACCTGACCGAGCCGCAGCCCGGGCTCGGCGGACGCAGCATCTACTGGCCGCGGGGGAAGACGCTCGGCGGTTCGTCGTCGATGAACGCCATGATGTGGGTGCGCGGCTTCGCCGCCGACTACGACGAGTGGGCCGAACTCGCCGACGACTCCTGGTCCTTCGGCAAGGTGGTGGAGTACTTCCGCCGGATCGAGAACGTGGAGGGCGCCGCCACCGACGACGCCGGCACCACCGGCCCGCTGACGGTGAGCAGGCAGCGCTCCCCCCGACCGCTGACCGGCGCCTACCTGGAGGCGGCGCGGGAGACGGGATTCCCGGTGGAGCGCGCGAACACCGCCCAACCCGAGGGCTTCTCACAGACGATGGTCACCCAGAAGCGCGGCGCCCGATGGAGCACGGCCGACGCCTACCTCGCGCCCGCGCGCAAGCGCGCCAACCTGACGGTGCTCACCGAGGCCACCGCGACCCGGGTGCTGTTCGAGGGATCGGCCACCGTCGGGGTCGAGTACGTGCAGGGCGGCGTGCGCCGCACGGTCCGCGCCCGCAGGGAGGTGGTGCTCGCCGGCGGCGCGATCAACACCCCGCAACTGCTGATGCTGTCCGGCATCGGCGACGAGCAGCAGCTGCGCGGGCACGGCATCGCCGTGCGGCACCACCTGCCGGAGGTGGGCCGCAACCTGTCCGATCACCTGGTCTCGATGCTCGGCTACCGCGTCGACTCGGATTCGCTCTTCACCGCCGAGAAACTCCCCGAGCTCGCCAACTACCTGGCGCGACGCCGCGGGATGCTCACCTCGAATGTCGGCGAGGCCTACGGATTCACCCGCAGCCGTGAGGAACTCGCGCTGCCCGACCTGGAGATGATCTTCGCGCCCGCCCCGTTCTTCGACGAGGGCCTGGTACCAGGCACCGAGCACGCCGCGATCCTCGGAACGATCCTGCTCAAGCCGGAGAGCCGCGGCGAGATCACGCTCCGGTCGGCCGACCACGCGGACAAGCCGATCATCGATCCGCGCTACCTCAGCGACGCGGGCGGCGTCGACCGTCGCGCGATGCTCGAGGGCCTGCGGGTGTGCGAGGCGCTGGCCTCCGCCCCGGCGCTGAAATCCCGCCTCGGCGAGATGATCCGGCCCGCCGTGACCTCCCCGACGCCCCTCGAGGAGGTGCTGGCGACCGCCCTCGAGCGCAACTCGCACACCCTCTATCACCCCACGGGCACCTGCCGGATGGGCAAGGACGCGGCCAGTGTCGTCGATCCCGAGCTGCGGGTGCGCGGGGTGGATCGACTGCGCGTGGCGGACGCGTCGATCATGCCGACCATCATCCGCGGCCACACCCACGCGCCGTGCGTGGTGATCGGGGAGAGGGCGGCCGACCTACTCCGGCAGTCGAACTGAGCGGGCCGGCCGGGGCCGGGCCTACAGCGACTTCGCGATGATCCCCTTCATCACCTCGTTGGCCCCGGCGTAGATCTTCTGCACGCGGGCGTCCTCGTACATCCGCGCGATCAGGTACTCGCGCATGTAGCCGTAGCCGCCGTACAGCTGGACGCACCGGTCGATCACCGCGCACTGCTGCTCGGTGAGCCAGTACTTGACCATCGCCGCCTCGGACGGGTCCAGCTCGCCGCGCAGGTGCGACTGGATGCAGTGGTCGAGGAACACCTCGCAGGTGCGCGCGATCGTCTGGCACTCGGCCAGCTCGAAGGCGGTGTTCTGGAACTCGAAGAGGCTGTGCCCGAACGCCTGCCGCGACTTCGTGTACGCGACGGTCTCCTGCACCGCCCGGTTCATCGCGCCCGACGCCTGCGCGCCGATGATCAGCCGCTCCTGCACCAGCTGCGCCAACAGCTGGCCGAAGCCCTGCCCCTCGGTGTCGCCGAGCAGGTTCGACACCGGCACCCGCACGTCGGTGAACGAGAGCTCGGAGGTGTCGGCGCCGTGCTGGCCGACCTTGTCCAGCACCCGCCCGACGACGAACCCGGGGCAGTCGCGCAGGTCGACGATCAGCAGCGACACGCCCTTGGCGCCGGCCTTGGGGTCGGTCTTGACGACGAGCACGATCACATCGGCTGAGGCACCGTTGGTGATGAACGTCTTGGAGCCGTTGACGATGTAGTCGTCGCCGTCACGGATCGCGGTGGTCTTGATGGCCTTGAGGTCCGAGCCCGCGCCGGGCTCGGTCATGCCGATGGCGGCCAGGATCTCGCCGGTCGCCATCCCCGGCAGCCACGTCTTCTTCTGCTCCTCGGTGCCGTACTCGGCGATGTAGTGCGGGACGATGCCGCTGTGCACGGAGATCCCGAAGGCGAGGTCTCCGGCGTAGCCCTGGGCCTCGAAGACCGCGAGGTCGTGCGCGAACGTGCCGCCACCGCCGCCGTATTCCTCCGGGATGGAGCAGCACAGCAGGCCCAGCTCGCCCGCCTTGAGCCACACCTCGCGGTCGATGCGGTGCTGCGCGTCCCACTTCTCGTTGTGCGCCACCACCTCCCGCTCGAAGAATCCGGCCGCGAGCTCGGACAGCGCACGGACCTCGTCGTCGTGCCAGCTGGGGAGGTACTTCTTCACGACGTCGACCGCCTTCTGAGATGTCCGGACCGGGCCGCGTCTGTCGGCCGGTCGCTACTTGGTGCCCATGCTAACGATGCCGGGAGGGACCGTCTGGGCAGCACCGCCCCGCCCGCCGTCGACACTGGAGCCCTTCCCACAAACTGCAACACGTTCTAGCATCCAACGATGAGCCTCCTCATCACCGACGACAAGCGCGTCCGGACGATCACCCTCAACCGGCCGGACGCGCTGAACGCGTTCGACGAGGCGCTCTACGACGCCACCACCGAGGCCCTCCGCGCGGCCGCCGAGGACCCGGACGTCGCGGTGCTGTTGCTCACCGGCAGCGGGCGGGCGTTCAGCGCCGGCACGGACCTGCGGGAGATGCAGGCCCGCACCACCGATCCCGATTTCCGGCCGGGCAAGCACGGATTCCCCGGGCTGCTCGACGCGCTGGTGGAGTTCCCCAAGCCGCTGATCTGCGCGGTCAACGGGATCGGGCTCGGCCTCGGTGCGACGATGCTCGGCTTCGCGGACCTGGCCTTCATGTCGAGCACCGCCAAGCTCAAATGCCCGTTCACCGGCCTCGGCGTCGCGCCCGAGGCGGCCTCGAGCTACCTGATGCCCCGGCTGGTCGGCAGGCAGAACGCGGCCTGGCTGCTGATGTCCTCGGAGTGGATCGACGCCGCGCAGGCCAAGGAGATGGGACTGGTCTGGCGGGTCTGCGAGCCGGACGAGCTGATGGCCGAGGCCCGTCGGCACGCCGAAGTGCTTGCGGCCAAGCCGATCTCCAGCCTGGTCGCGGTCAAGCGCACGATGACCGCGCCGCTGCGGGCGGAGATCGACGCCGCGCGTGAGCGCGAGAACGCGTGCTTCGCCGAGCTGATGGGCGGACCCGCCAACATCGAGGCCCTCACCGCGTTCGCGGAAGGCCGTCAGCCGGACTTCACGGCACTGCCCGCAGGCTGGTGAGCGGGCCGAGCCGGTGGCGTCCCCTTTGCCCGCGGCGTCCCGCTTCCAGTAGCGTCTGGACATGTGTCTAGCGAAGCTAAGTTCGAATCCACTCGCCGGCGCCTGACCGAGCAGCAGGCCGAGACCGTCGACAAGCTGACCGCGGCCGCGGTCGCGGTGCTCCGTGAGCAGGGATTCTCGGGCCTCACCGTTCGCATGGTGGCGGCGGAGGCGGGCGTCGCCGCGGCCACCGCGTACACCTACTTCTCGTCGAAGAGCCACCTGGTCGCGGAGGTGTTCTGGCGGCGCCTGAACGAGGTCCCGCGGGAGGTGCCCACCGACCTCGATCCGGTCGCCCGGGTCTGCCAGGTGCTGCGCGACGTCGCGCTGCTGGTCTCCGACGAGCCGGCCCTGGCCGCGGCGAGCACCACGGCGATCCTGGGCGACGACCCCGACGTCGAGCACCTGCGCCTGCGCATCGGGATGGACATCAGGGGCCGCCTGATCGGCGCCCTCGGCCCTGGGCACGCCCCGGAGGTGCTCGACGCGCTCGAGATCGCGTGGTCCGGGGCGCTCGTCCGGGCGGGCATGGGCTACGAGTCCTACACGCAGATCGCCGACCGGTTGGAGACCACGGCCAAGCTGATCATGGCCGGGCAGAAGTAGCGCCCCACCGCTACCAGGGGCGCGCCCCGACCAGGGGCAGGTTCAGGAAGCTGGGCCGCTCCGGCGACAGCTGCACGTGCTGCGGCCGGTTCTGGCCGTCGGCCATCATCGGACCGAGCGGCAGGTACCGGGGGACGCTGGCGGCGTAGACGTCCACCCGCAGCCGGTGCCCCGGCTTCAGCAGCGCGTCGGTGGGCACCAGGTTGATGTCCACGGGCGTCACCTGACCCGGGATGACGGGCCTGCGCGCGGACACCGTCAGCTTGTGGTGCGGCTCGGTGTAGTCCCCGTTCGCCGACCGCTGGCTCTGCGCATCGTCGACCTCGCGCAGCGACGCGGTGAGGGCACCGTTGGTGAGCGTGGTCGAGGTGCCGTCGGGCGCAACGTCGTTGAGGGTGACCGCCCAGAAGCCGTCGGGGGCGTCGAGGACCGTCTCCAGGTGCAGGTTCACCGGCCCGGACAGTTCGGTCGGCTCCGCGACGGGGGCACTGGTGAACGCGAGCCCCTCGGCCTCCTGGAACCGGGAGTCCTTGCTGCACACCGAGCCCAGGATCACGGTCATGCCAGCGGTGCCCTGCGCGCCGTCGCGGGAGCAGAACCCGCGCAGCCCCGGGGCGGCCGTGAGCCGCGCCGAACTCGGGGGTGTGGTCGCGACGAGGCTGCCGTCGCGGGCCGCGTGGCCCGCGGTCCCGCTCGGCGCATCCGACAGGTACATCCGCTGGTACTCCACGCCCGCGCGGGGGAACTGGTCGGTGGTCGTCCAGCCGTTGCCCTGCTGGTACAGCGTGACAGGGCCGTAGCGGTCGATGCCGTTGTCGGTTCCCTTGAGCCACTTGTCGAACCAGGCCCGCTCGAGGACGTCGAGCCGCGGTGGGGCGCCCGCCTCGCCGAATCCGCCGCCGAAGGTGACGTGGTAGTTGTCGCTCATGATCAGTTGCTTCTGACCGGCGGGCAGCGGAATCGCGTTGTAGACGCGGGGCTCGCTGTTGGCGAAGATGTCATGCCAGGCGCCGTAGAGCATGGTCGGCACCGCGATGTTCTCCACGTTGGCCTTCCGCTCCTGATAGAAGCCGCCGTCCTGCGCCACACGCAGTGTGGTGGGATCGAGATCGTTCACCGTCGGGGCGGTCATCACCTCGCCGAGCTCGGCGATCAGCGTGAGCGGGTCGCGCAACCGGTCCTGCACCCACTGCTGGTCGAACCGCCCCTGCACGAGGGACTGGATGTCGGGAATGAGTTTGGTCCCGTTGACGAGCGCGAGCCACAGTGGCATGAAGCCGACGCCGAGTCCGCCTCCGGTGCCGACGATGTCGCGGATCAGGTCGTTGCCCGGCTCGGCCGGGAAGATCGCCTTCAGTGCGGGCGGGCGGTAGCCGGCGGCCTGCAGGGAGTTGATCCCGGAGTAGGACACGCCCGCCATGCCGACCTTGCCGTTCGACCACGACTGCTTGCTCACCCAGTCGATGATCTCGACGGAATCCTGCTGCTCACGCGGGCCGAGCGTCTGCCACTGTCCCTGGGAGAATCCGGTGCCACGGGTGTCGACGACCACCTGCGTGTAGCCGCTGCGGATGAGGTCCCGGTTCACCGCGAAGACGCGCATGCCGCCGCCGGTGAGCACCTTCGCGGTCTCGCCGACGCCGTCCAGCGGGGTGCCGGCGAGGTCGTAGGAGTTGACCAGGTCGACGAGGGTGTTCTCGAGTCCGGGCACGGCCATCATCGAGTCGACCAGGTTGCTGACCAGCTTGGTGTACGGCGTCACGTTCAGGATCGACGGCATCTTGGTGTCGATCGGCTTGCCCGAGGCGTCCGCGGGGCGATAGACGTTGCCCTTGAGCACCGTCCCGTCGCTCATGGTGATCGGCACGTCCCAGTCGATCGCGACGACCGGGTACTCCGGCCGGGCGTCGGTGGTGGCCAGCCAGTTCGCGCCGTCCGCTCCCCCGCTCGGGTCGGCCGATGCGACGCCGCCCGGCGCGGCGGCGAGGCCGATCGCCAGGGCTCCCGCCAGGGCCAAGGTTCCGGTCCGCGACAGCGACCCTCGTCGAGCCATCCGTGTGCGCATCGTTACTCGAACCCCCCATGGATTCTCCGGTGACGCTCGATCGCCCAGGTGGCCGCCGTCACAAACTTACTGGATAGTAACCACACAGATACCCGCCGTCAATACTGAAGTTAACCTCAATTCACCGCCGACGGGAGCGGCAAAAGCATTGCGCGAGAACATAATTAGCGCCCGGACCTAGGCCCAGCCGGACCCTCGCCGCTCGACCTGATGCTCGACCAGTCGCTCGACGAGCGCGACCAACTCCTCGCGCTCCCCCGCGTCGAGCGGCGCGAGCAGATCCTCCTGAGCCTCGACCGCGAGGGCCCCCAGCCGCCGCTGGCGCCGACCCCCCTCTGGGGTGATCGTGACGATGTTGCGACGCCGGTCCACCGGATCCGGCTCGCGCACGAGATACCCGCCGCCCTCCAATTCGCCCACCACGGCGGCTATGTCGCTGCGGTCGAGGCGGCAGAGGCGGCCGAGCGAGGCCTGACTGAGCGGACCGTGCTCGGCGAGCGCGGACAGCACCGAGTAGTGCCACCGGTGCGCACCGGCCTCGGCCATCCGCTCGTTGAGCAGCCGCTGGGCCTCGATGCCCGCCTGCCCCATCAGCCAGGTCGGCGAGCGTCGCAGCGTGGCAGGCGGGCCGTCATCGATGGACTCCATGCGCACCATCCTAGTAACCGTTGGCGACGCCAACAAGTTCTGTTATCGTTGGCGTCACCAACAATCAAGCCAGGAGGTTCCGATGCCCGACACGACCATCAGCCCGTACCGGATCGACATCCCGCAGTCCGCGCTCGACGACCTGCGCGACCGGTTGGCCCGCACCCGCTGGCCCGACCAGCTCGACGAGGCCGGCTGGGACTACGGCATCCCGCTCGGCCGGATGCGGGAGCTGGCCGACTACTGGCGCGACGGATACGACTGGCGCGCACACGAGGCCACCCTCAACCGCCACCCGCAGTTCGTCACCGAGATCGACGGCGCCACCGTGCATTTCCTGCACGTCCGCTCCCCCGAGCCCGACGCGACGCCGCTGATCCTCACCCACGGCTGGCCGGGCTCGTTCATCGAATTCCTCGACGTCATCGGCCCGCTGTCCGACCCCAGCGCGCACGGCGGCGATCCCGCGGATGCCTTCCACCTGGTGATCCCGTCGATCCCCGGCTTCGGACCGTCCGGCCCGACCCGCGACCGCGGCTGGGACACCGCCCGCGTCGCCCGCGCCTTCGCCGAGCTGATGAACCGGTTGGGGTACGAGCGATACGGCGCGCAGGGCGGCGACTGGGGCTCCGGCGTCTCCCAGCAGCTCGCAATCGTGGCGCCCGAGAACGTGATCGGCGTGCACGTCAACTACCTGCCGCACGGACCCGTCGCGACCGACGGGCTCTCCGACGACGACGCGGCGCGGGTCGAGGTCATCCGAAACTTCCTCGCCAACAGGCCCGGCTACATGCAGATGCAGGCCACCCGCCCGCAGACCATCGCCTACTCCCTGACCGACTCGCCGTCCGGGCAGCTGGCCTGGATCGCCGACAAGGTCCGGGAGTGGACGGACCCGGCGCACCCGCTGCCGGACGACACGCTGCTGACCAACGTCTCGTTGCACTGGTTCTTCGGCACGGCCGGATCCTCGGCGCGGCTGACGTTCGAGTCCGGCGGACCGCGCAGCGACGGACCGACCGGCGTCGCGCCGCTCGGGATGGCGGTGTTCGCGCACGACATCGTCCGTCCGGTCCGCAGCATCTCGGAGAAGGCGCACCCGACGCTCGTGCACTGGAGCGAGTTCGACGAGGGCGGACACTTCGCGGCGCTGGAGGTGCCGGAGCTGCTGGTGGGCGACGTGCGGGCGTTCTTCCTGAGCCTGCGCGGATAAAGGCTGCGTCAGGGCCTGCGGTGCAGGTACAGCTCGGTGAGCAGGCTGAACACCGCCCGGCCCTGATCGTCCGCCAGCTGGCCGGTAGTGGTCACCAGCCCCCGGCCGCGATCGTCCAGTTCGACCTCGTCGATCACCAGCAGGCCGGTGAGCACGTCCCCTGGGCGCACGGGACGCAGGAACCGGACGTCGCGCAGCCCGCGCGCGCCGATCACGCTCCAGTTCCGATAGGCGCCGAGCACCGCGAGCCGCTGGTAGACGGCGGTGGTGTGCATACCGCTGGCGATGAGTCCGCCGAAATAGCCGTCGGCGGCCGCCTCCGCGTCGAGATGGGAGTCCTGCGGATCCCACACGGTCGAGAAGGCCACCATCTCGGCCTCGCCGACGGTGTGCGAGCCGAGATCGATGACGTCGCCGACCAGGAGGTCCTCGGCGTACTTCACCTCGTCCATGAGGTCCATCGTGCCAGGACACCGCCCCGAAGGAGGCGCTTCGCGCCTGTGCGCGGTTGACGAGTGTGGGGACTCGTCAACCGCGCACGGGCGGCGTAGCCGCCTAGACGCGGGCGGCCTCGACGAACTCGCCGATCCACGGCACCACCGCGGCGCGCACGTCGACCGGCCTCGACAGCAGCCCGTTGGCGGCCAACAACTCCCCGGCGCGCTGCTGCTCGTCCAGAAACGCCTCGCTGACCTGGTTCAGGCCGAACGGGCGGCCACGCAGCGCGCGCTCCCAGCGGTCCAGGTCGGCCCGATCGCCGCGGGCGAGCGCATCGTCGACGAAGTACTGCGCGGCCTCGCGCGGGTTGGCCTCGACCCACGCATCGGACTCCTGCAGGGCCGCGATGACCGCCTCGAGCGCCTCGCGGTTGTTCTCCGCGAAATCCCGGCGGGTGAACCACAGCGACGGATGGCTGAACAGCGATTCGGTGTCCACGAGGGTCCGCAGCTCGTGGGACTTCTCGAGCGCCTCGAGGCCCGGGTAGGCCCCGACCCACGCGTCCAGGTCGCCGCGCAGCAGCGCCTCGGAGCCGTCGTTCACGCCGGTGTCGACCGGTTCGACGTCGGCCCAGGTGAGCCCGGCCTGCTCCAGCGCGAACAACAGCAGCGTGGTCTGCCAGGAGCCGTGCGCGATCCCCACCCGCTTGCCCCGAAGGTCGGCGGCGGTCTCGATGCCGGAGCTCGCGAGGGCCACCAGACGGCCGTTCTCCACGCGGGGTCCGGAGATGCCGATGTAGACCACGTCGTGGTCCTTCGCGAGCGCGGTCAGCGGCGGGGTGAAGCCGGTGCCGATGACGTCGTAGCCGCCCTCGGTGAACAGCCAGTCGGAGTGCAGGCTCGGCAGGCCGGTCTTGGGATCCACCGCCTCGGCCTCCGGAAGGGCGCGCAGGTCAACCCATTCCACGTCGGGCAGCGTCCGCTCGAGGATGCCGCGGTGACGCAGGACGAACAGGGAGTTGTTGTGCGGGAAGTAGCCGACGCGAACGGTCATAGAAGTTCTCCTCGAAAAATGGGTTGGGGAGGCGCTTCGCGCCCGTGCGCGGTTGACGAGTGCGGGGACTCGTCAAC
>NZ_JBSGTR010000002.1:0-243929 GCF_053607505.1 Rhodococcus sp. NPDC055112 | reverse complement strand
GTGCCTGCACTCGTCAACCGCGCACGGGCGGCGGAGCCGCCTGCTACTTGGCGTAGATGGCCTCGATGTCGTTCGCGAAGCTCTTGTGGATGACGTTCCGCTTGAGCTTGAGCGTCGGCGTGAGCTCGCCGGTCTCCTCGGTGAAGTCCACCGGCAGGATCCGGTATTTCTTGATCGACTCCGCGTGCGAGACCAACTTGTTGGCCTCCGCGATGGCCGCATCGACCTCTGCGATCAGGTCGGCATCGGCGATCAGATCCGCGACGGTGGCCTCGGCCGGCTTGCTGTTGCGCTGCTTCCAGCCCGTCCACGCGTCGGGGTCGACCGTGATCAGGGCGCCGATGAAGGGCTTCTGGTCGCCCACCACGAGCGCCTGGCTGATCAGCGGGTGCGCGCGGAGCTGGTCCTCGAGCTGCGCGGGGGCGACGTTCTTGCCGCCTGCGGTGACGATGATCTCCTTCTTGCGCCCGGTGATCGTGATGTAGCCCTCGGCGTCGACCGAGCCGAGATCGCCGGTGTGGAACCAGCCGTCCTCGAGCGCCTCGGCGCTGGCCGCCTCGTTGCGCCAGTAGCCGCCGAAGACCACCGGGCCGGAGAGCAGGATCTCGCCGTCCTCGGCGATGCGAACCGCGTTGCCCGCCAACGGCCTTCCGACGCTTCCCACCTTCTGGCCACCCGGCGTGTTGACCGCCACGGCCGCGGTCGTCTCGGTCAGGCCGTAGCCCTCGAAGATGGTCACGCCGATGCCACGGAAAAAGTGGCCGAGGCGGGCACCGAGCGGGGCGCCGCCGGAGATCGCGAGCTGGCACTGACCGCCGAGCGCGGCACGCAGCTTCGAGTACACCAGCTTGTCGAACACCGCGTGCTTGACCTTGAGGCCGAAGCCGGCGCCGCCGGTGTCCTGGGCCTCGCTCCACTCGACCGCGACCTCGGCGGCCTTGTCGAAGATCTTGCCCTTGCCCTCGGCGTGTGCCTTCTGGCGGGCGGTGTTGAAGACCTTCTCGAACACCCGGGGCACCGACAGGATGAAGTCGGGCTTGAAGGTGCCGAAGGTGGGGACCAGATTCGGGATGTCGGAGGTGTGGCCGACGGTGGCGCCCGCGTCGAAGGCCGCAAGGGAGACCGCGCGGGCGAGCACGTGCGCCAGCGGCAGGAACATCAGGGTGCGACGGCCCGGGCGCAGCAGCTCGCCGAATCCGGAGGTGCTGATGCCACGCGACTCCGCGATGAGGTTGGAGTGGGTGAGCTGGCAGCCCTTGGGGCGACCGGTGGTGCCGGAGGTGTAGATCAGTGTCGCGGGGTCGCTCGCCTTGAGCGCGTCGGCGCGGGACCGGACCTCGTCGTCGCTGACGTCGGCGCCGAGCGCGACCAGCTCGGCCACCGCTCCGGGAGTGCCCTCGATCTGCAGCACCTTGCGCAGGGCCGGGGACTCGGCCGCGACCTGCTCGAGTGCCTTCGAATGGCCCTCGTTCTCGACGAACAGTGCGACGGCGGCGGAATCCTCGAGGATCCACCGGACCTGCTCGGGGGCGGAGGTCTCGTAGACCGGCACGGTGACGCCGCCCGAGGCCCAGATCGCGAAGTCGATCAGCTGCCACTCGTACCGGGTGGAGGACATCAGGGCGACCCGATCGCCTGGCTGGACGCCGAATGCGATCAGGCCCTTGGCGACGGCGGCGACCTGGTCGGCGAACTCGGCCGCGGACACATCGGTCCACGTGCCGTCGGTCAGGCGAGTGAAGACGGTCAGGCTGGGTGTGTTCGCCGCATGGGTGAACACCGAGTCGACGGCGGACGCGTCCTCAGGGATGGTGAAAGTTGACGGAACGCTGAATTCACGCACGAAGACCTCCGGCACTGCGGTGTACTGACGAGTAGGTTTTGCTGCGGTTCCACTTTAACCCGTGCTGATCGGCCCTGGCCCGCACCCGCCGCGCGGAGTGTGTGAAGCTAATCCGGTGAGCAGCATTCAGGTCTCGGACCAGACCTTCATCGCGGCGCCGCCGGCATCGGTCGCGGAGTCGATCGGCGTGGTGTCGAAATGGCGCCGCTGGTGGCCGGATCTCCAGATCAGCGTGCGGGAGGACCGAGGCGAGAAGGGGATTCGCTGGACGGTCACGGGCGCGTTGACCGGAACCATGGAGGTCTGGCTGGAGCCGGAGCTCGACGGCACGATCGTGCACTACTTTCTGCACGCCGAGCCGACCGGCGCAGGCCCAGCGGAACTGGCCCAGCTCGATCTCGGGGCCCTCACCCGGGCGCGTCGCGTTGCGGGCAAGGTGATGGCCTTCGGCACCAAGCGTGAGCTCGAGGCAGGCCGTCCTGCGGGAGAGTCGCCGACCCCCAGGTGATCGCCCGCCCGACGGGTCGCGCGGTGCGGCCGGTCGTTGTGCGCGCGCATCTGTTTCGTGTGTGATGGGTTCGAGTGCCTTCGTGGCTGTCCTGGAGTGAAAGGAAGCGTTGGTCGCATGGCCGACAAGACCAAGAGGTCGATCAGCATCGCCGCTCCTTCGGGTCGGGTGATGGACGTGATCGCCGATTACGACGCGTACCCCGAGTGGGTGGCCGCGGCGAAGTCAGTCGAGGTGCTCGCCCGCGGGTCGAACGGTCGCGCGCGTCGGGTGCGGTTCGTGCTGGATGCCGGGATGGTCAAGGACACCTACGAACTCGACTTCGACTGGGCGCAGGACGGAAAGTCCGTGCGCTGGTCGCTGGCCTCAGCCGAGATCCAGAAGTCGCAGGACGGCTCGTACACCCTCGAGGACCAGCCGGACGGGACCACCACGGTCACCTACGAGCTGACCGTCGACCTGAACATCCCGATGATCGGGCTGTTCAAGCGCAAGGCCGAGAAGGCGATCACCGACACCGCCCTCAAGGAATTGAAGAAGAGGGTCGAAGGCTGACCGGGCGCGGCTCCGACGCGAACACCCAGATCCGGTTCTTCATCGGAAAGGGCGGCGTCGGGAAGACGACACTGGCGGCGGCGACCGCGATTGCCCTGGCGCGCACCGGAGACCGCGTCCTGCTCATCTCGCTCGACCGGGCGCACTCGCTGACCGAGGTCCTCGCGCTGGAGAATACGGCCGCAGCATCCGGCACCGGCGTCCTCGCCGTGGCCGAGGGGCTCGATGCGCTCGAACTCGACACCCTGGCCCTGCTCGAGGACCGACTGGTCGCGCTGTCGGCGCTGATCCCCAGTGGCGCCGATCACGAGCACGGATCTGCGCTGTCGTTGCCCGACCCGCAGGAACTGACGGGACTGCCCGGTGCCGAGGAGTTGCTCGGGCTGGCCGAGGTCGCCCGGCTCGCGCACGGAGGGGAGTGGGACGCCGTGCTGGTCGACTGCCCGCCGACCGGTGACCTGCTGCGTCTGCTGACGGTTCCGGACATGGTGCACGACTATCTCGAACGGATCTGGCCCCGATACCTCAGGGCCACGGTGCCGGGTGCGCAGCGCTGGCAGGCGATCGCCGCGCTGCTGGTCGACCGTCTCAGTGACTTCACCCTGCCGGTCAGGGCGATGCTCACGGACCGGCAGAACACCTGCGCGCGAATGGTGCTCACCGCGGATGCGGTCGGCGTGGCCGAGGCGCGGCGAACCGCGGCAGCGATGTCCGTGCTCGGCCTACGAGTCGATGGCGTGATCGTGAACAAGATTCTGCCGCAACATGATCCGGTTCCGGACAACGGCGTGGACCATCCGGCGCTTCGCTGGTTTGCGGAGCGTGCCGAGCGCGAGCGTGTGCAGCTGGATTCGCTGGCGGCCGCGCTCGACGGGCTGCCGGTCCGCACGGCCGACGAGAACGTCCTCGAGCCGGTAGGGTTTGACTCTCTCGCCGCGCTCGCCGACGCGCTGTATCCGGCCGGGGTCGATCCGCTGACCGCCGCGGACGACGATTCGACGGTGGCGAGGGTGGAACTGGAGTCAGGGTCGGGGGTGGAATCGGTGTACGCGCTGCGACTGCGCATGCCCCTGGTCGACCCGTCCACGCTGACCCTCGGCCGGGTCGAGGACGACCTGGTGGTCGGCGCGGCAGGGGTCAGGCGCAGGGTCAGGCTGGCGTCCGTGCTCCGTCGCTGCACCACGGTCGGCGCCCAGTTCGAGGACGGCGACCTCGTCGTCCGGTTCCGGCCCGATCCGCAGGTCTGGCCGCTGTGAGCGACGATCACGCGGACCTGGTCGCCGAGCTGCGGGCGCTCACGCACGCGGCATTCGATCGGCTGGAACCGCTGCTGCAGAAGGCGTCCGAGGCCGCCGCTGCCGCCGCGAACCCCGACGGCGGCGAGCCGGGGCCGTACGGGTGCAGTTGGTGCCCGGTGTGTGCGCTTGCGGCGCTGGCCAGGGGTGAGCAGCACGACCTGATCACCCTGCTCGGCTCGCAGGCCGCGGTGCTGCTCGCCCTGCTCCGGCAGATCCTGGAGGAGCACGGGGCGCATCCCGACCCCGACGGCGGGCCGGACGGGCCGGCGGCCGGCCCCGGCGCGGAGGAGCAGGGGGCTCGCCCGAAGTTCGTCCCGATCTCGGTTCAGGTCGAGCACAATCGGTGACCATGGGCACGCGCATCGGCGGTCGGACCGCACTCACGATCGGTATCGACGTCGGCGGAACCAGCATCAGGGCGGCGGTCGTCGATGCCGACGGTCAGGTCCTCGACTCGACGTTCGCGCCGACCCCTCTGTCGGCGCAGGCGCTGGAGGACGGGCTCGACCGCGCGGTCCGGGAGCTCTGCGGGCGGCACGAGATCGTCGGGGTCGGCCTCGCGGTGGCGGGCTTCATCACCCCGGACCGGTCCACGGTGCGTTTCGCGCCGCACCTGCCGTGGGTTGACGCCCCGGTCGCCCACGACCTCAGTGATCGCCTCGGCATGCCGGTGATCCTCGAGCACGACGCCAATGCGGCGGCATGGGCGGAATACCGGTTCGGCGCCGCGGCAGGCGGGCACAACGTGTTGATGATGTCGATCGGGACCGGGATCGGTGCGGGCCTGCTGATCGGCGGCGAGCTCTACCGCGGTAGCCACGGGGTGGCACCCGAGCTCGGGCACGTCCAGGTGATGTCAGGAGGACGCCCCTGCGCCTGCGGCAAGCGCGGCTGTTGGGAGCGGTATTGCAGCGGTACCGCGCTCGTGGACACCGCGATCGAGTTGCTGGCGGCCAATCCCGCCGAGTCGACGATCCTGGCGCGCGAGGTGGCGAGGAACCCGGGCGGCCTCACCGGTCGCCGGGTGGCGGGCGCGGCGCAGGACGGCGACAAGGTGGCGATGGCGACGATGGCGGAGTTCGCGCGCTGGTTGGGTGTCGGGCTCGCGATGGCGAGCGATGTCTACGACCCCGACCTCGTGGTGATCGCGGGCGGTGTCGCCAGTTCGGCTCCGCTCTTCCTCGACGACGCGCGCGATCACTACGCCACGCTCATCACCGGATCCGGGCATCGCCCGTTGGCCCGGATCCGGCGGACCCAGCTCGGCGAGGCAGCGGGCATGATCGGCGTGGCCGAACTCGCTCGCGCGGAACTGGCATCCTGACCCCGCTCGCGCGGGCATCGGTGGCCGGTGTGCCCCTCCGGTGGTCACATCCACCGGCCGTGAGTACAGTCATCACACAAGAAACATAGCGTGAGCACTGATGATCTCGGGAAGGGCGCCATGTGGTACTGGCTGGTCAAATACATTCTTCTCGGACCGATTCTGTTGGTGCTCGGCCGCCCGACTATCGAAGGCGCCGAGCACATTCCGACCAAGGGTCCGGCTATCCTCGCCAGCAACCACCAGGCCGTGATGGACTCGTTCTACCTGCCGCTCAAGTCGCCGCGCCGGATCACCTTCCTGGCCAAGAGCGAGTACTTCACCGGCACCGGTCTGAAGGGCCGATTCCAGCGGTGGTTCTTCTCCGCGGTCGGCCAGGTGCCGATCGACCGGACCGGGGCCGACGCGGCCCAGGACGCACTCAACGCGGGTATGACGGTGCTCGGCGGCGGCAAGCTGCTGGGGATCTACCCCGAGGGCACCCGTTCCCCTGACGGCCGGTTGTACAAGGGCAAGACGGGCATGGCGCGGATGGCGCTGCAGTCCGGCGTGCCGGTCATCCCGGTCGCGATGATCGGCACCGACAAGCTCAACCCGATCGGTTCGCGCTTCCCGCGTTTCGCGAAGATCGTGATCAAGGTCGGCGAGCCGATCGACTTCTCGCGCTTCAACGGCATGGGTGGCAACCGCTTCGTCGAGCGCGCGGTCACCGACGAGGTCATGTACAAGCTGATGGCGCTCTCCGGTCAGGAGTACGTCGACATCTACGCGGCCACGCTCAAGAACAAGCCCGCAGAGACGGCGACGGCCGCACCCGCGCCCGCCGCCGACCGGATCCCCGACACCCGGGCGAGCTAGGCCACCGGGCCGGCTAGGCCACCGGGGCGGGCACCCGCGACCGCTCGTCGTCGGCGTTCCGCTTCGCCCCGCCCGTGACGCCCACCGCGGCGACCAGCACCAGCGTCACCAGGCCCCACCACACGTACGACGACGCCAGGAACTGATCCCACAGCGGCCAGCCGAGGCCGCTGGTCCGGCCGGGGGCCAGTCGCCAGTGCGGGGCCACCACGAACAGCGCCACTCCCGCCGCGACCCACAGCGCCCAGCCGACGCTGCGGCGCGTGTAGGCGAGGTGCCCGAGGATCAGCAGGGTCGGGACCACCCACACCCAATGGTGTGACCACGACACCGGGGAGACCAGGAGTCCGAACAGCGCCGTCATGGTGAGCGCGAGGGCGGGCATGCCCGCCGCCAGCGCCCGGCGTGCGGCAAGCACGGTGACGATCAGAACCGCCGCGCTCGCCAGGATCCACAGCGGGGTCCGCATCGAGGGGTCGAGGCCGAGGCGGGCCAGCATGCCGGTGATCGACTGGTTGGCGGGGTAGGCGGGCCTGCCGATCCGGTTGGAGTCGATGAGGGTGTCGGTCCAGTACTGCTTGGAATCGGTGAACGAGACCGCGAAGCCGATGGCTGTGCCCGCGAGGAAGCTCACCGCGGTGACCGCGGTGGCTCGGAAGTCCTTGCGCAGCAGGAAGTAGAGCACGAACACCGCGGGCGTGAGTTTGACCGCGGCGACGAGCCCGACCAGCGCGCCGCGCGGCCACGGTGTCTTCTTGAGCAGGCAATCGGCGGCGACGAGGGCCATCAGCACGATGTTGATCTGGCCGTAGTCGAGGGTGGAGTACACCGGCTCGAGCGCCAGCGCCCCGGCGAACGCCGCGCCCGCCGTCCACAGCAGGGTGCGTTCCGGCAGCACTCCGATGGAGGTGAGGGTAACGATCGCGGTCGCGAAGAGCAGCACCAGCGAGAGCACTGTCAACGCGGTGCTGGCCTCGCCGAGGCTGATCGCGGACATCGGACTGAACACGATCGCGGCGAGCGGGGGATAGGTGAACGGCAGCGATTTGCCGAGCTCGGTCGGCGGCATCGGACCGTAGAGCGCGACGCCGTTCGCCAGCGCGGTGCCGCCGATGCGGTACACGTCGAGATCGATCCGGTAGTAGCTGCCGAGATGTCGCAGGCCGGGGAAGCCGACGAGGTTGTAGATCACGCCGATCGCCGCGGCGATCAGGATGCAGACGCGGGCCGCGGGCGCGGCGAGGAGGCGCCGGATTCCCGTACCAGCACCTGCCGGCTCTCGATCGGCGTCGTCCGCCGCCGGTGCCGCCGCGGTGTCTGTCGCCGGTGTGTCGGTGCTCACGTGGTCGCTGGGAGCGGTCTGATCCTGGCCAGGCACCAATTGTCCTTCGGTCGGGGGCGGTGGTCGTGGGGCAGTGCCGGGCGGCATAGTCTGCCCGGGTGCGCTACTTCTACGACTGCGAGTTCATCGAGGATGGTCGCACAATCGACCTGGTTTCGATCGGCGTGGCCGCCGAGGACGGCAGAGAGTTCTATGCCGTCTCCACCGAGTTCGACCCCACCAAGGCGGGGAAGTGGGTGCGAGCCAACGTCCTGCCGAAGCTCCCGCAGCCGTCCTCGCCGTTGTGGCGCTCGCGCGCCCAGATCCGCGACGACCTGCTCAAGTTCCTCGTTCCTCGCCCCGGTGTCACGCCGGAGCTGTGGGCCTGGATCGCGGCATACGACCACGTCGCGCTCTGCCAGTTATGGGGGGACATGACCGCGCTGCCGCGCTCGCTGCCGCGGTTCACCCGCGAGTTGCGGCAGTACTGGGAGGACAGCGGGTCGCCCGCGTTGCCGTCGGCTCCGGCCGACGCGCACGACGCGCTGGCCGATGCCAGGCACAACCTGGTCAAGTACGAGGCGATCCGGGCAGCACTCGCGATTCGCTGAATTGATGGCCCCTTTGCGTGTCGCGTTCGACAGAGCGAATATCCTGTATTGGTGAACTGGACTGTCGACGTTCCGATCGACCGCTTGCCCGAACTTCCGCCGCTGCCCGCTGCGATGCGCCAGAAGCTCGATGAGGCGCTGAGCAAGCCCGCCGCCCAGCAGCCGAACTGGCCCGAGGACCGGGCGGCCGCGATGCGCACCGTGCTCGAGAGCGTGCCGCCGATCACGGTCGCGAGCGAGGTGGAGGCGCTGCAGGACAACCTCGCCGAGGTCGCCCGCGGCGAGGCGTTCCTGCTCCAGGGCGGTGACTGCGCTGAGACGTTCGCGGACAACACCGAACCGCACATCAAGGGCAACATCCGCACCCTGCTCCAGATGGCCGTCGTGCTCACCTACGGGGCGAGTCTGCCGGTCGTCAAGGTCGCGCGGATCGCCGGCCAGTACGCCAAGCCGCGCTCGTCGAACATCGACTCGCTCGGGCTGCAGTCGTACCGGGGCGACATGGTGAACTCGCTCGTCGCCGAGGAGTCGGTGCGGGTCCACGATCCGTCCCGCCTGGTCCGCGCGTATGCGAACGCGAGCGCCGCGATGAACCTGGTCCGCGCGCTCACCGGCGCGGGTATGGCCGATCTGCACAAGGTGCACGACTGGAACCGGGAGTTCGTCGCCTCGTCCCCCGCTGGTGCCCGGTACGAGGCGCTCGCCGCCGAGATCGACCGCGGCCTGCAGTTCATGAACGCGTGCCGGGTCACGGACCCGAGCCTGCACCAGGCGCAGATCTTCGCCAGCCACGAGGCGCTCGTCCTCGACTACGAGCGGGCGATGCTGCGGCTCGACAACGACGACGACCACCCGAAGCTGTACGACCTGTCGGCGCACTTCCTGTGGATCGGCGACCGGACTCGGCAGCTCGACGGCGCGCACATCGCGTTCGCCGAGATGCTTGCGAACCCGATCGGTCTCAAGATCGGCCCGAGCACCACCCCGGAGATGGCGGTCGAGTACGTCGAGCGGCTCGACCCGACCAACAAGCCCGGCCGGCTCACCCTGATCTCGCGGATGGGCAACGGCAAGGTACGCGACCTGCTGCCCGCGATCATCGAGAAGGTGCAGGCCACCGGCCACCAGGTGATCTGGCAGTGCGACCCGATGCACGGCAACACCCACGAGGCGTCCACCGGCTACAAGACCCGGCACTTCGACCGGATCGTCGACGAGGTGCAGGGTTTCTTCGAGGTGCACAACGGGCTGGGCACCCACCCGGGCGGCATCCACGTCGAACTGACCGGCGAGAACGTCACCGAGTGCCTCGGCGGCGCGCAGGACATTTCCGACCTGGACCTGTCGGGCCGCTACGAGACCGCGTGTGACCCGCGGCTCAACACCCAGCAGTCCCTCGAACTGGCCTTCCTCGTGGCGGAGATGCTGCGCGGCTGAGCCATCGGATCCCGCACAGCGGCCCGTACCCTGCCCGGGTGCGGGCCGCCTACGTTGACGCGACGGTGTCGGTGGTCGGCGTTACGGTCGGGGCGATCGAATCGCGTACCCAACCATCGCAGTGAGGGACACACCATGAAGATCACCGAACCGACGCTGGGTAGCCCGTGTTGGGCCGAGCTCGGCACGACCGATGTCGCGGCGGCCGGACAGTTCTACGGCGCGCTGCTCGGCTGGAAGCCGGAAACGGATCCGAACCCGGAAGCGGGTGGCTACACGATGATGCTGCTCGACCAGGACCCGGTGGCCGCCGCCAGCCCGCTCTATCAGGAGGGCCAGCCCGTGGCGTGGACGGCCTCGATCGCGGTGGCCGACGTGGATGCGACCGCGCGGGCGGCCGCGGAGGCAGGCGGTTCGGTCATCGCCGAGCCGATGGACGTGTTCGACCTGGGCCGGTTCGCTGTGCTCGCCGACCCGGCGGGGGCGGTCATCTCGATCTGGCAGGGCCGTGAGTTCCACGGCGCAGCCCGGCTGAACGAGACCGGGGCGCTGTGCTGGATCGAGCTGCGTACCCGCGACACCGCGGGGGCGATCGAGTTCTACCGCACCGTGTTCGGCTGGACGGTCACCGCCGGTGACGGCTACACCCAGTGGGGCCTCGGCGGCACCGACTTCGGCGGCATGATGGCGATGGGCGAGGACTTCCCGGAGGGCATTCCGCCGCACTGGGCGCTGTACTTCGGCGTGGACGACGTCGACGCCGCGGTCGAGAATGCGACGGGTCTCGGCGGGACCGTGCACGTGCCGGGCACCGACATCCCCGAGACCGGTCGGTTCGCGGTCCTGACGGACCCGCAGGGCGGCGCGTTCGCGGTCTTCCGCCCGCAGGACTGAGCCGGGCGCCGCAAGCCCGGATGGGCGGGCCTGCGGCGCCTGGCGGCGGCTGGCATCATGTCGGAAGTGACTCGTATTCGAATCGTCGCCACCGATCTCGACGGCACCCTGCTGCGGTCGGACCGCACGATCTCACGCCGGACCGCCGCGGCGATGGCGGCGGCGACGGAGTCCGGGATCGAGATCGTGTGGGCGACCGCGCGAGCGCGCCATTCCGTCCACGAACTCGCGCTCGAGTGCGGCTTTCGCGGCAGGGCGATCTGTGCCAACGGTGCGGTCGTTCTCGATCTCGCAGACGGCAGCGCGCTCGTCACCGCGACGACCTCGATCACGACGGCCGCCGCGACGACGGCGATGGGCCGGGTGCGGACGCTCATGCCGGGGGTGGTGTTCGCGAATGTCGGCCCGACGAGTTTCGTCGCCGAACCCGAGTACGCCGCGCTGTGCGAGTTCGCCGATCACCACAGGCACCCCCACGAGATGGCCCTCTCGGAGCGGCTGCCCGCCCTGGATGAGCCGATGGTGAAGATCGTGGTGCGGCACCCCGAGGTGTCCAGCACGGAGCTGTACCGCGCCGCCGTCGTGGCGGGGGTCGACGGCGTCGAACTGACCCATTCGGGCGCGCCCTACGTCGAGATGGCCCCGTCGGGGGTGTCGAAGGCCAGTGCTCTCGCGGAGCTGTGCGCGGTCGACGGGATCGGGGCGCACGAGGTCGCCGTCGCGGGCGACGGGATCAACGACGTCCCGATGCTGGCGTGGGCGGGGACCGCCCTGTGCCCGTCGAACGCGCTGCCGGAGGTGCGGGCGCTTGCCGACCGCATCCTGGCAGGCAACGACGAAGACGGAGTCGCCTGCTACCTCGAGGAGCTCGTGGGGGCGGCCGTCCGGTGAGTGGTCCCGGTCCCGGTCGCGGGCGGACCGGATCACCGGCATCGTGCCTTCACAGGGCGTTCGACGGGGTGTGGCGTCAGAAGGAGTGCGCACCCGTGCGGGCGGTGCGGCGATTCACTCTCCTCCGCACGGCACCTCACGCGGATTGGCCGGATCGAGGGCATTGAGCACCATGTAGGCCGCCCGTTTGGTGCCGGTGAGCTCGATGTGATTCGACGTGTCCTGTTCGCAGCCGTCCTGGACGACGATGTTGGTGACGTCGTAGCCGGGCAGGCCGGGGACCATACCCTGGGTGTACGGCACCACCTGTTCGTCGTATCGGGTGCCGATGTTGGTGTACGTGATGCCCTTGAGATAGGGGGTCCCGTCGGCATTGACCCTGTTGACCACCTTGGATCCGGCGACGAACTGGCCGCATGCCTGACAGATCGGGAACGCGCTGTCCGGAAGCCCCAATCGTTCGAAGAGCAGGGGTAGCCCGTCGCCGCCGGACACTTTCGTTCCCAGCCAGAGGGGAGCCAGAGACACGTAGTCGGTGATCTTAGAGTGCCCGCCGAGGACCTTCGCGTAGTACGCCGGCACGAGAGTGCCCTGCGAATGACCCACGATGTCCACCGTCGAAGCCCCTGTCGTGGCCAGGATCCGATCGATGAACTCTCCCAGTTGCTGTGCGCTGTTCTCGATCGGCTTCATCGCGCCGATCGCGGAAATCGGCCAAGGTCCGGGAATGGCGCCATAGGTCAGGGCGAATACGCAGTAGCCTGCGTTCTTGAGCATCGGGACATACGCGCCCCAGGTGATCTGTTGTCCGCCGCCCGTTCCGTGCACCAACACCACCGGTCGCGGGTGGGCTTCCGTTGGCTTGCATCCGAAGTCGTTGGATCCGGGCAACGAGCCGCCCGGATTGGTCCGTTCGTTCGCGAAGCCCGCAGAGTAGGTGAAGCTCTCGGGAAGCGGATCGGCATCCGCCACAACGGTTCCGAACCACGACATCAACGCGATCAGCGAGCACGCCAGGACCAAGGCGCGCGGTGTTCGAAACAACTTGCCTCCGACTGTTGTATGAGGCAGGTGACCGTACCGATCGTTCAGTTGTTTGTACGGTCAAGTTTCGAATCGGAGACACGACGGCAGTCGACGAAATGTGGTGGCGTCCGCTGTCGAAGTCGGGCGGAGCCTTCCTCGCTACGGCACCGCGACCAGCGACACGGTGGTGCCCGCTTCGACCCGGGTTCCTGGGCCGGGGCTCTGGGTGAGGACAAGCGACCGGTCGGAGTCGGTGACCTGCCTGACCTGAGGCACCAGGCCGAGGCCGGTGAGCTCGTCGCGCGCCGAGCCCACCGAGCGCCCGAGCATCGACGGCAGCCGGACCGCGGTCGAGACGATCAGGGTGACGCTCGATCCGGCCCCGACCTCCGTGCCGCTCGACGGGTCGGTGCCGATCACGTCGCCGCCGTCGATGCCGCTGTCGAACTCCTCAAAGGTCTCGCCTACGGTGATCCCGACGGCGTCCAGGGCGGCCCGAGCCTCGTCGGCTGACGTGCCGCGGACGTCCGGCATCCGGACCGGTGGCGAACCCTTGCTCCGGATCATCTGGACCTGCGACCCGACATCGAGCAGCGTGCCCGGACCCGGCTTCAGCGCCGCCACACCGCCATTGGGCACCTTGGTGCTGAAGGCCTCACCGCCCTCGACGGGTACAAAGGTGCGCTCGCGCAGCACCCGGTCCACCTGATCCGGGTCGCCGCCCGCGGGGAGCTCGGGGACCGCGGGCCTGCCCAGCGACACCAGCAGGGCCACCACCGACTCCTTCGGCACCCGGGACCCGGCGGCGGGATCGGTGCCGAGCAGGGTGTCGACGGGGGCGCTGTTCGAGTACTCGCCGCGGGTCTCGGTGCTCAGCCCCGCGGCCTCGATCGTCGACGTGGCCGAGGCACGGTCGAGGCCGTCGATGGCGGGCACCGCCGCGTACCGGCCGGACCCCATCCACCAGCCGCCGAATCCGACCGCGACCCCGAGCAGCAGGATCACCAGCAGCCACACCATGATCGTGCGGCGCGAGCGCTGACGCTCGGCCGCGAAATCCGGGAACTCGTACTGGGCCGGGTCACGACGGTGCTGCCGCGTCGCGCCGGGGTCCATCTCCTGCTGCGGGAACTCCGGCGGGCGCGCGGTCAGGTCGGTGACCACCTTGGTCGGCTGCGGGCCCGCGTGCTGGATGCCTGGGTGCACCGCGGTCGGGGCGGCCGATGCCAGTGCCGTCGTCGCGTCGTTCGGTCCGGCCGCGGTCGTCGCGGGCGGCAGCAGCGCGCCCGCGACCTGCATGGCCGCGCTGAGGTGCTGCGCGGATCGTCGCGGTGCGGGTACCCGGTAGGCGGGCAACTGCAGCTGGTGGCTCACCGAACGCAGCGCCGCCGCCATCTCGCCCGCGTTGGTGAACCGCTCCTCGGGGTCGCGGGCGGTCGCCTCGAGCACCAGCTGGTCGAACTCCGGCGGAACCCCGGGGATCTGGGAACCCGGGCTCGGCACGTCGGCGTTGATCCGCTGATAGGCGATCGAGAGCGAGTTGTCGCCGGTGAACGGCGTTCGGCCGGTGAGCATTTCGTACAGCAACACACCGGTCGCGTACACGTCGCTGCGGGCGTCGGCGTTGCCGGTGGTGACCTGCTCGGGGGAGAGGTAGGCGGCGGTCCCGAGGATCACGCTGCTCGAGGTGGCGTTGGATCCCGCGACCGCGCGAACCAGGCCGAAGTCGGCGATCTTGACCTCGCCCGAGTCGGAGATCAGCACGTTCTCCGGCTTGATGTCGCGGTGCACCAGGCCCGCGCGGTGCGCGACCGCGAGCGCATCGAGCACCGGTCCGGTGACGGCGGCAGCGGCGTGCGGCGGCATCGGGCCGCGCTCGCGCAGCAGCTCGCGCAGCGTCCCGCCCGCGACCAGCTCCATCACGAGGAACGCGTGTTCGCCGTCGACGCCCTGGTCGTACACGGCGACCAGCCCCGGATGGGTCAGCCGGGCCACCGCGCGGGCCTCGAACTCGAATCGCGCGACGAACTGGGGGTCGTGCGCGAACTTCGGGTCCATGACCTTGATCGCGACCGGCCGGTCGAGCCGCATGTCCAGGCCGCGGTAGACCATCGACATCCCGCCGCGCGCGATCGGGGAGTCCACCCGATAGCGGCGGTCGAGAAGTGTGCCGATCAGCGCCTGATCTCCTGGCCCCACCCGCGCTTACCCCGTTTCTGTTCTGCTCGGTGATCCACCGCAGCAGTTTCGACAATGTCCGCATCGATGGTAGCCAGCGGGGCGCCCGCCCGGTGCCGACGGCGCGGTGGCCGCGATCGCGCGGACCGCCCATGACGTACCGCGCACCGACCCGATACCGTTACCGGTGTGAGTGCAATCCCTTATAGCGACGACGTCCTCGATCCCTCCGTGGAGCTGCTGCAGCTCGCGGATGTGGCCAAACTGCTCGGAATCGTCGTCACCCGGGTGCACCAGATGCTCCGCGACGGCGAGCTGGTCGCCGTGCGCCGCGATGGCGTCATCGGCGTGCCCGCCTCCTTCTTCACCGCGGACGGCGAGGTGGTCCGGCTGCTGTCCGGTCTGCTCGTGGTCCTGCGCGACGGCGGTTACAGCGAGGAGGAGATCCTGCGCTGGCTGTTCACCGAGGACGAGACCCTGCCGGGCGCCCCGGTGGACGCGCTGCACACCGACCTCGCCCGCGAGGTGGTTCGCCGCGCCCAGGCGATGGCCTTCTAGGCGCGTCGATTCGATGAGCCAGTCGCCGGGGCTTCCGGGACTACGCTTTCCGCCATGACATCGATGAACGGCAAGGTTGTCCTCATCACCGGCGGCGCGCGTGGTGTCGGTGCGGAGGTCGCCCGTCGGCTGCACGCCAAGGGCGCGAGGCTCGTGCTGACCGACCTGGATGCTGAGCCGCTGCGCGCACTGGCCGAGGACCTGGGCGGTCCCGACCGCGCGCTGACCGTCATCGCCGACGTGTGCGACCTCCCGTCGATGGAATCGGCTGTCGCGCAAGGTGTCGAGCATTTCGGTGGCATCGACGTCGTGATGGCCAACGCGGGCATCGCGAGTTATGGATCGATCCTGGCGGTCGATCCGGCCACCTTCAGGCGCGTGATCGACGTGAACCTCGTCGGCGTCTTCAACACGGTGCGCGCGGCCCTGCCCTCGATCATCGAGCGCAGGGGATATGTCCTGGTCGTCTCGTCGCTCGCGGCGTACACCGCGTCTCCCGGGCTGGCGGCATACCACGCGTCCAAGGCCGGGTCCGAGTACTTCGCCAACACCCTGCGGCTCGAGGTCGCTCATCTGGGTGTCGACGTCGGATCCGCCCACATGGCGTGGATCGACACCCCGCTTGTGCAGGACGCCAAGGCCGACCTGCCCGCGTTCACCAAGATGCTGGCCGCGCTGCCGGGTCCGCTGGGGAAGACGACGTCGGTGCAGGCGTGTGGCAGTCGCTTCGTGACGGGGATCGAGAAGCGCGCGAAGCGGATCAACGTGCCGGGCTGGGTCGGTGCGCTGCGCTGGCTGCGGCCGCTGGTGCAGACCCCGCTCGCCGAACGCGACATCCGCAAGGTCGCGCCGGTGCTGCTGCCCCAGATGGACGCCGAGGTCGCGGCCCTCGGCCGCTCGGTGAGCGCCCGCACGCAGGGGCTCGAGAAGCCCTAACCGCGGGCCGCCGCGACCGCGGACTCCAGCAGTCGCGGCGCGACGAGCGTCAGCCGCCGCCGCACTGGCACGACCGCCCGCCGGTCGAGCACCCGGTAACCGCTCGCCTCGATCTCGTCGAGGATCGCGGAGTACAGGTCGAACGCGGCCGTGATCGCGGGCCGGGCCCGCGGCCCGAGCAGTGCAAGTCCCGGCCGCGCATCGCGGTAGCCGGACCGGTTCAGTGCGACGAAATGGGCGAGGGCCCGGGTGACCCGGGGGTCCATTGCGCCGGTGCGTTGGCAGTGGCGCAGGAGGTCGTCGTCCACGCCGAACGGGGACAGCTCTTCCGACGGCAGGTAGATGCGTCCGCGCAGGAGATCCTCGCCGACGTCACGGATGAAATTGGTGAGCTGGAAGGCCTCGCCGAGCGCGGCGGCCGCGGGCTCGGCCTCGGCGAGCGGGGTCACCGTGCCCAGGATCGGCAGCATCTGCCTCCCGATCGCCGCGGCTGAGCCGTGCATGTACTCGCGGAGCTCGTCCATCGAGGTGTAGACGGCCCGGAAACCGGGCGCGCCGGGCAGGTCCATCCGCATGGACCCGAGGAACGCGGTGAAGTGATCGAGCGGGATGGAGTACCGGCCGATGGTGTCAGCCACCGCCAGCACGACCGGCCGGAGGTCGTCGGTCGGGGTGCCCGCGACGGCGGCCGTCAGCTCGGATTCGATTCTGTCGAGTTCGGCCAGGCAATCGGAGGCGGGACGGCCTGCAGGCGCGTCGATGTCGACGAGGTCGTCCACGGTGCGGGCGAATCCGTACAGCGCGTACACGGCAGGCCTGCGTTGTTCGGGTAGCAGCCGGGTGGCGAGTGCATAGCTGCGGCCGTGCTCGGCGGCCAGCCGCTCGCAGTGTCGGTAGGCGGTTCCGAGATCGCTCGCCACCGCACGGTCGTCCAGCGTCGTCATCTCAGTCCCGGCCGGTGGCCGCCCCGGCGCCGAAACGGGTGTCCGCGGCGTCGGCGACGGCAGGCGTGGAGCGCAACCGCAGCGGATCGACGGTCACCAGCGACTTGGCCGCGACGATCGCCGCAAAGGTCGCGAGCAGCACGTGCACGAGGGTGTACAGCCCGATCGAGCCGTCCGGCTGGAAGACCAGCATCAGCCAGGTGGACAGGCCGACCAGGATCATCAGGGTGGTTGTGGACATCGCGAAGCCCGCCGCGATCGCCAGCGGCCACGAGTAATACCAGGGCAGTGCGGCGGGGGAGAGCACGACGATCGCGACCAACGCGACCAGGATGCCGAGCACGGCCTGCCTCGGCGTGCTGCGGAACCGCCACCACACCGTTAGCAGGATCGCCACCAGCGCGATCGCGCACAGCATCCGGGTCACCTCGAGCACCGGGCCCAGCCGCAGGTCGGCGAACAGCGACGTACCGACGGTGACGAAGTGCGCAAGCATCGTGGGCAGCGAGAGCCAGTTGATGATCTTCGCCGAACCCTGCAGCGCGGTCAGCCATCCGATGCCGACGCCCGCGACCGCCGAACAGACGGCGAAAACGGCGACGAAGATCGCGAAACCGGCGCCCGCTGTGCGGGCGAACAGGGCGATCGGAGCGGCCGGCTCACGACCTTCGGCCTTGGCCTTCTCGCGCTCGTGGTACATCCAGATCCACACGATGAACGGCAGCGCGATTCCGGCCATCGCCTTGACCGCGACGCCGAGGGTGACGATGGCGATGCCGGCCACGTGCTTGCGGTCGAGCGCCAGCGTCACGCCGGCGACCATCAGACCGACCATCAGCAGCTCGTTGTGCACGCCGCCGATCAGGTGGATCAGCACCAGCGGGTTGAGCACCGCCAGCCACAACGCGATCGACGGGTTGCCGCCCAGCTGACGGGCCAGCCGCGGCAGCGCCCACACCATCAGCGCCAGGCCGGGCAGCATGGTCAGCCGGAGCATCATGGTCCCGGCGATCACGTTGTCCCCGGTGATCGAGGTGATGCCCTGACCGAGTAGCAGCGACACCGGGCCGTAGGGCGCGGTGGTGGTGGTCCAGACGTTGCTCACGTTGTCGAGCAGGATGCCGGGATTGACCACAGGGCCGACCGCGTACGGGTCGAAGCCGTCCCGCAGCAGCGCGCCCTGCGCCAGGTACGAGTAGGCATCCCGGCTGAACATGGGCACCGACAGCAGCAGCGGGGCCGTCCACACCGGGACCACCCAGCGCAGCTCGTGCAGTGTGGTCGTGCCGCGCAGCGTGCAGCGGCCGAGCCGGACCCACGCCGCGATCATCAACAGCACGCCGACCCAGACGAGGATCGTCGACAGGATCAGGCCGTGCCCGAAGCGCAGCCAGGACAGGTGCAGCGCCTCGAGGAGCGGATCCTCACGCCGAACGCTGCCCGAGCCGAAACCGCCGAAGGTGATCATCGACGCGCCGACCAACCCGAGGATCGCGGCATGCCCCGCCTCGCTGCGCGCGAACCCGGCCACCGCCCGGAGCCGCCCGGCGCTCGGGTCCTGGCCGTTGCTGTCGCCGGTTTGCCTGTCAGCAGCGGAAAGTGGGGACGTCATCGGTGCGGATCTTCCCCCATGGCTGTGCGTTGAGCGCGGTCCGGCCGGGCAGGACCCGTCGGCCGAATGCGTGGACAGGTGGTTAGTTTAGTGGCTCGGTGTTCCACAGCGGGAAACGCCTTGATCGCCGGGGTGTGTCTGTGACCTGGCACGCAGTTCGCCCGCGATCCGCTGGGCGGCGAGCTTCCCGGAGACGAGCACGGTCGGCACCCCGACCCCCGGTGTGGTCCCGGACCCGGCGAGCACCACGTTCTCGGCTCCGGTGTCGAGGTTTCCGCGCCGGAACGGTCCGGTCTGCGCGAAGGTGTGCGCGGCGGCGAACGGGGTGCCCGCGGACATCCCGCGGTCGGCCCAGGTCTGCGGGGTGTCGATCAGGTCCACCCGGAACCGCTCGGCGATCCCGGTGTAGCCGCGCCGCTCCAGCTCGATGAGCAGCTCGCGGACGTACGGCCGCCCGAGAGCGGCCCAGTCCAGCGGGGCGCTGTGCAGGTTCGGGCACGGCGCCAGCACCGACAGTGGTTCGTGCGGCACGCCGTCACGGTCGATCAGCAGTCCCGGGTCGGTGACCGCCGGGCGGGTGATCAGCAGGGACGGGTCGCTCATCAGCCTGCCGCGACCGCGGCGCGCGGTGATCTCGGCGAACGTCTGCTCCCAGGCCGCACCGAAGTCGATGGTGTGGTGGCCCGAGTCGGCCCAGCGCGCGGCGACGGAGGCGGGGATGGTGCCGTGCGCGACGACCGCGGAGGGCGAGTGCCGGACCGGCCGTCGCGGCCACGTCCGCCGCGGGAGCAGGGCACTCCCGCCGCCGAGGTCGGCGGTCAGGACCACGGCGTCGACCTCGAACCCCGATCCGTCGGCGGCGATCACCCGGGTCGCCCGACCGTTCCTGTAGTCGATTCGGCTCACCTCGGTCCCGAGTGCGAGCGTGCCGCCCGCGGCGGTGAAGGCGCCTGCCATGGCCTCGGCGATCGCCCGCATGCCGCCGTCGGGGAAGTACACGCCCATCGAGGTGTCCATGTGGGCGATCGCGCCGTAGATGCCGAGCGCCCGCGCCGGGCTCAACCCCGCGTAGAGCGACTGGAAGGTGAAGATGCGCTGCAGCCGCGGGTCGCGGAGGTACTTCTCGACCCGCGGCCCGAGCCTGCCGAAGCCGCCGATCCGGACCAGCGTCGACAGGTCCGCGAGGGCCGCGCGCGAGCCGACCAGATCGAGCGGCGAGTCGAAGTTCGCGTCGATGAACCGGTCGAACTCGGCCGCGAAGATCCGTTCCAGCCAGGAGCGCAGCCGGAGGTAGCGGCCGGCCTCGTCGGGACCGCACGCCCGGGCGACCTCCGCCGCCATCGCGTCGGGGTCCGAGTGCACGGCGATCGGCCCGCCGTCCGCGAATCGGGCGTGATAGGCCGGGTCCAGCCGGTGCAGACGCAGCGGCGGGGACACCGACCCGAAGTCGGCCCCGACCGCGGCGAGCGCCTCGGCGACCAGCTCCGGCATGGTGAGAACGGTTGCGCCGCTGTCGATCTGGTAGCCCGGGCCGTCGTACACGCCGACCCGGCCGCCCACCGACCGGTCACGTTCGAGAAGGGTGACCGCGCGGCCGGTGCCCAGCAGGTGCAGCGCGGCCGACAGTCCGGACAAACCCGCCCCGACGACCACCACGTGATCGGTGCGCCCCGGGACCGTGCGCAGGCCCACGCCGATCAGGCCGTACGACGGGTGGCGGCCAGCGCCATCGCGCGCAGGCTCTGCTTGGCCGGCTCCGTTGCGGTGCTCGTGTCGAGGGCGCGCAGGCCCCTGGCGGTGAGCTCGTCGATGCGGCGCTCGACCTCGTCCACCGCGCCGAGATCGGTGATGATCGCGCGCAGCCGCTGCACCTGCTCTTCGGTGAGATCGGTGCCGATGCTGCGTCGCAGCACGTCCGCCGTGCCCCGGTCGCCTGCGTCGGCACGAAGGAGGGCCTCGGCGAACAGCACGGTCCGCTTGCCCTCGCGCAGGTCGTCGCCGGAGGGCTTCCCGGTGACCTCCGGGTCCCCGAACACCCCGAGCAGGTCGTCGCGGAGCTGGAAGGCGATCCCGATGTCGGTGCCGAACTCCCGATAGGCGGCGATCAGATCCGGATCGGCCGCGGCGAGGGCGGCGCCCAGGTGCAGCGGTCGCTCGATCGTGTACGCCGCCGTCTTGTAGCGATTGATCCGCAACGCCGCGGCCACCGACTCATCTGCGGTCACCTCGGTGCTGACGTCCAGGTACTGGCCCCCGAGGACCTCGGTGCGCATCGCCGACCACACCGGACCGAGCCGGACCTGGGCGGCGGCGTCGACCCCGGACTCGCGGACCATGTCGTCCGCCCAGGCCAGCGCGAGATCGCCGAGCAGGATGGCCACGGATTCACCGAACTTCGCCGGTTCGCCGGACCATCCGCCCGAGCGGTGCCGGTCGCCGAACTCGACGTGCAGGGTGGGAAAGCCCCTGCGGGTGCGGGAGGAGTCGATGATGTCGTCGTGCACGAGGGCGCACGCCTGGACCAGCTCGAGCGCGGCGCAGGCCCGCAGCACCGCGGCGGCGTCGGGGCCGGTCGGGTCGCCACCGGCGCCCAGCCAGCCCGTCCAGGCGAACGCGGGCCGAACCCGCTTGCCGCCGCGCAGGACGAAGGCCTCCAGCGCGGTGGTGGCGTCGGTGAACGTGCCTCCGACGGCATCGGTGATCGGCCTGCGACTGTCGAAGAACTCGCGCAGCGCCGTCTCGACAGCGGCGGGCAGTGACTCGGTGGCCTCGGGGGAGGCGGCGTGGGCGGACAGGGTGTCCTCCTCGGTGATTGCCCCGGGAATTGCCCTGGGAAGGTGATCGACACCCTCACCCTAGTGGTCCGTCGAAGTCGCCCTCGCTGCCCGCCACTATGATTGTCGGGTGACATTCGATGCCGTCAGGGGACGGTCAAGCGAGGGCTGGGTGACCCAGACCCCGTCGATCGTGGACCGGATCGGTTCGAGCGGCGGGCGGATTCCCTTCTCGGTGGAGTTCTCGCCGCCGCGCGATGCCGATGCGGAGGCGCGTCTGTGGCGCGCTGTCCGTGAGTTCGAGCAGATGCAGCCCGCGTTCGTCTCGATGACCTACGGGGCGGGCGGATCGACACGGGACCGGACCGTACGGGTCACCGGTGCCCTCGCCGAGGAGACCACGCTGCTCCCGGTCGCCCACCTGACCGCCGTCGGCCACAGCGTCGACGAACTGCGTGCGATGGTCGGCGCCTATGCGGACCGCGGCATCAGCAACATCCTGGTGCTGCGCGGCGACCCGCCGGGCGATCCGCTCGGTGAGTGGGTCCGGCATCCCGAGGGTGTCGAGTACGCCGAGGAGTTGGTCCGGCTGGTCCGCGACCTCGGCGACTTCCACGTCGGTGTCGCCTCCTTCCCCGAGGGACATTTCCGGGCGCCCGACCTCGACCACGACACCAAACATCTGGTCTCGAAGCTGCGCGCCGGGGCCGAGTACTCGATCACCCAGATGTTCTTCGACGTCGAGGACTATCTGCGGCTGCGCGACCGGGTGTCCCGGTACGACGCCGAACAGGGCGCCAAGCCGATCATCCCGGAGATCATGCCGATCACCTCGCTGCGCTCGGTGAAGCGGATGGTGGAGCTGTCCGGATCGCAGTTGCCGCGCGAGCTCATGGATCGGCTGGACCGCGCCGCGGGCCACGGCCCCGAGGAGAACCGCGCCGCGGTCCGTGAGATCGGCATCGAGCTCGCCACCGCGATGAGCGAGCGGCTGATCTCCGAGGGCGCGCCCTGCCTGCACTTCATCACGCTGAACTTCGCCCGCGCGACCCGCGAGGTGCTCGCGCGCCTCGGATTGGCCAGTTCGGTCAGATAGCGCTTCGCGCCCGTGCGCGGGTTGCACCCCGATCGGGGTGCAACCCGCGCACAGTGCGTCAGCGCCTCGGGTGCCGGTTGAAGTACGCCATCGCCCCGACCACGAGCGCGACGCCGAGCGTGACACCGCCGACGATCCCTGCCCAGCCGGCGAAGCCGCGGGTGCTCGGATCGGCGTATCGGGTCTCGGCGCGGAGCGTGCTCACCTCACCGGGCGGCAGCTTCCAGGTGACGATGGAGTCGGCGTCGCGGGTTCCGTTGGTGGTGTTCACCCGCGCGGGGAAGGCGACGCTGAACTGGACGTCGCTGCCATCGGGCACCGATTTGAGGTCCGCCTTGCCCTCGAGGACCACGACGTCGCCGTTGCGCCGGAAGTCCAGCTGGATGGAGCTGCCGGTCTGGCTGGACATCGCCCCGAGCTGCTGCACCTCGCCGAAGGTCAGGTCGCTGAAGAAGGCCTGACTGCCGACGTAGCCGTCCTGCTTGTACGCCTGCACCCGGACCTTCGACGTCAACGAATCCGGCGGGATCAGCTCCGGGCCCTTGTCGTTGTCGTCCGCGGGCACCGTCGCGGCGACGATCTGTCCCGACACCCTGTCGTCGGGTGAGACGCCGAGTGACGCCTGGACCCGAAGGCACCCGCTGAGCACAGGGATGCAGATCAGGAGGAGCACGGCCAGGGCGAACCGTCGGACGCTGGATCGACTTCGGACATCGGAGGGGGGCTGCTGCACAGCGTTATCGTGCCAGGCAGCCATGCAGGTGTCAGGCGGTAGGGGTGCGCGGCGTGGCGGATCCGGTTGCTCCCGGCCCGCTCACCGGCGCAGTGCCCGGCGCAAGCCTCCGAACCGGGCGTCGGACAACGCGATCCGCGCGGCGCTGCGCCCGCTCGACCCGGACACTCCGCCGCCCGGGTGGGTGGACGCGCCGGTCAGGTACAGCCCCTTCGCGCCCGGCACCCGGTGTCCCGACAGTTCCGGCAGGGGGCGCCACATGAACATCTGGTCCAGCGCCATCTCGACGTGCATCACGTTGCCGCCGATCAACCCCATCTCCGACTCGAGGTCCGCGGGGGTCTGTACCAGCCGGTGGCGCACCGAGTCCGTGAATCCCGGTGCCAGCCGCTCGATCTCGGCGACGATCCGGTCACCCTCGGATTCGGCGAGGTCCGCCCAGTCGCGTCCGCCGGTGAGGGCATAGGGATGCCACTGCGACCACAGCGTCGCCTGGTGTTCGCCCGCGGGGGTCAGGCTCGGGTCGATCCCGCTGAAGCTCATGGCGAGGACCGCGGGGACGGGCGGGAGCTCGCCCGCCAGCGCCGCGCCGTGCGCGAGCCTCAGCTGGGCGCGATCGGAGACCAGTAGCTGCAGCCCGGAGGTGACGGTGTCGCCCTCAGGGGCGCTGGGATAGGAGGGGAGCGAATCGGTTCCGAGGCGGACCACCATGCCGATCCCCGGCCCGACCCTGATCCGGCGGCGCCACCCGTCCAGTTGCGTCCGGTCGTGGCCGCCGCGCTCGAGCAGATCGAGGGTGGTCAGGATGTGGCAGCCGGCCACCACGGTCCTGGCGTTGACCTCCCGGCCCTCGGCGGTGCGTACCGTCCAGCCCTTCGGCGTGCGACGCAGCTCGGTCACGGCGTCGCCCAGTCGCACCGATCCACCGTCCGCGGCCAGCCGCGACGCCAGTGCCCGGGTGAGGGCGCCGCTGCCGCCGACTGCCCGGCCCGGCGGCAGGGTGTGCATAAGCGCCGCGAACCCGACCATCGGGGCGGTGCCCGGCTCGGACATCGGCGGACCCGACTGCGCGCCGAACCAGGCCAGTGCCGCCTTGAGGGGCTCGTCGTCGAAGTAGTTGTCCAGCAAGCTGTCCCCGGATGCGAGGAACTCTCGCGAGAACGCCGCGGCGCCCGCGCCCCGATCCAGGGTGCCGAACGAGCGGGCCAGCCTCCCGCCGGTCGGCGGCCCGGCGAAGGATCGCATCACGCCCGCGGTGCGCGGACCCCAGGTGTCGACGAACTCTCGGTATGCCCTCGCGTCGGCGGTTCCGCAGGACTCGGCGATAGAGGCGCAGGTCCGTTCGAGACTGCGGTGGAAGACGATGCCCGGCCGGCCGGTCTCGGGCGGTGCGGGCGCGAATGCCCAAGGGTCGCAGTCGAGATAGCGCAGCCCGTGCGAGGCGAGGTCGAGGTCCTCGATGATGCCGGTGTGCCGGATCATGATGTGCGCGGACGAACCGCGGTCCACCTGATGGCCGGGGAACCGTTCGACGGTGGACACCGCGCCGCCCAGTACGGTGTCGCGCTCGAGCACCTCGACCGACCAGCCGGACCGGGCGAGATAGCACGCCGACACCAGCGCATTGTGTCCGGATCCCACCACCACCGCGTCGATCATCTGTCCAGGCTATCGGCTGGGGGAGTGCGCGCTCTCGGTCCCTTCGGCGGTGAGTGGAAGCTGTCGCCCCAACACCGCGAACGGCCTGTTGTCCCCGGTGAAGGTGAAATGCCGCACCACATCGGTGAATCCGAGCCTGCGATAGAGGCGCCAGGCGCGGTTGTCCTCGGCGTCGACCTCGGGGGTGGACAGCAGCACGTGACTCTCCGGTCGGTTCTCGAGGAGCCTGCGGAGCATCGCCTCGCCGGTGCGGTGTCCCTGTGCGGCGCGCGCCACATGGAGTTCGGTCAGCTCGAAGTAGTCGCGCAGGACCTCATGGATCCGCCGTTCGTCGGCACCGGAACGGTGCATCCCCTCGCGGACCTGTTGGTGCCACCACTGGTGCGGGGCGCCTCGGTAGCCGTAGGCGATGCCGACCATGGTGCCCTCGTTCGAGGTGGGATCGTCGCCGTCGCCGGGGAGGATCGCGGCGACCGCGCGCCAGCCGGGTCGATGGGTGTGTTCGGTCCACATCGGGGCCCGGTGGAACTCGGTCCCCTTCGGGTAGTCCATGGCCTCGACGTAGATGGCCAGAGCCTCGGCCATGCGGTGCCGTAGTTCCTGCGCGGACAGCTCGACCAGCAGCGGTGTCGTGTTGATACCGACCGGACTCACCCTCTCTCTTGACGACGTGTCGGTGGGGGCAGCTATATTGAATATGTCGAACGAATGTTCGATGTCGGCAATCCGGCGAAGCGCGAGGGAAGCGGGCTTCGCCGGATTCCGACCCTAAGGCCTGACCGGTTGTCGCGGCGGGTGGGCGTGGTTGCGCAGGAGGTGTTCGGAAGATGGCAAGTCAGGCAGTTCAGGCAGCGGCGGCCCTCCGGGTGGGGGCTCCGGCGTCATCGGCACGGCACGTGGTGTCGCGGGTGGAGGCCCCGGTGTCGCGCCGCGCGCGGGCGCTGCTCGATCGCGCGGACGCGCTGCTGGCCGAGGCGGCGGGGGCGCGGGACGCGTCCGACCGGTTCCGCTCCGCGTACCTCGCCGCGCTCCGCGGTGCCGGGGCCGCGCTCGGGGGTGGGCAACGGCCACGCACCGGCTCGCGTAGCGCCTGGGTGCTGCTCGCGCGCGCCGAACCGTCACTCGCGGGGTGGTCGGAGTTCTTCGCCGGGTACTCGGCCACCCGGGCGGCCATCGAGGCCGGCATCTCGCGCACGATCACGCTGGGCGAGGCCGATGATTTCCATCGCGAGGTCTCTCGATTCCTCACCGCGGTGGAGGATCATCTCGGTGGCGGCAATCACCTCGATGGTGCGCCGCACACGTTGGTGGGGAGGTCTGCCTAGCAGGGGATCTGCGGTGCGAGCGAAATAAGTTGGCATCTCGTCGATGGACTAGGTGGTACGCCGCCACGTGTACTCGTATCATTGACGACAGGTAGCCGCCATCGTCGGAAACCCGCCGCTTCGTCCCAACGGATCGGTCGCCACCTTTAGTGCCGGGGGAGGTACCGTGCCACTCTCCGAGCACGAGCAGCGGATGCTCGATCAGATCGAGAGCGCGCTTTACGCCGAAGATCCGAAATTTGCTTCCTCCGTGAGGGGAGGCCGTATGCGTGCGGCTTCGAGCAAGCGTCGACTTCAAGCCGGAGCGCTCTTCTTTCTCGGACTCGTCCTCTTGGTCGCGGGCGTCGCGCTCCCGTTCAAGCCGGGCGGTTTCCCGATCATCAGCCTGCTCGGTTTCGTAGTGATGTTTGGAGCCGGGGTTCTGTTCCTCATGCGGGGATCGAAGAAGGGCCTCTCGGCAGTGCCTGACGAGGCCGGCAGGCCCACCAAGGGCCCGGTCGCAGGCAAGCGTGCTGACGGCCGCAAGGGCGGCAGTGGCGGGGGGTTCTCCTCGCGCATGGAAGACCGCTTCAAGCGGAGATTCGAACAGGAGTAGCCGAAAACGCCGCCGCGGAGGCAAGAGTCCGCGCGGCAGGCAACAGCGGAGCGGCGTGACACCCCAGGTGTCGCGCCGCTTTTGTGTTGGTCGTGTCGGTGGTGTCGCCTCGGATCCCCACCTTCCCCCCACATTCCCCCCCACTCTTCCCCCACATTCCTCCCCGGGCCGTCTGGGCTCGATGTGAGCGTCTCGACGCGTCCCTCTGACCTGGGATTTCAGTGTGGCTTGGTGGCGCACCTCGCCGTGACGCCCCGGCAGTGGGGAAGATCGCACAGTTTTTCCCCACAACGCACCACCGCTGTGAACTGGTCTTTTGATGCAGATTGCGGCCACGGAACCCTAAATTGGCATTGAAAGTGGAGGAAAGTGGGGTAACGTGGTGCGCAGCGGAACGTGCAGACGGACCGCGAGGGCCTAGGACGTTCGAATCGGACGCAGGGTGGAGGTGTCGAGTGTTTCTCGGTACCTACACGCCGAAGCTCGACGACAAGGGGCGACTGACGTTGCCCGCGAAGTTTCGAGATGCACTGGCGGGAGGGTTGATGGTCACGAAAGGGCAGGACCACAGCCTCGCGGTGTATCCCCGAGAAGAGTTTGCCGCTCTCGCGCGCCGAGCCGCCGCAGCATCACGCAGCAACCCCGAGGCCCGCGCCTTTGTGCGCGGCCTGGCGGCAGGCACCGACGAGCAGCATCCCGACGCCCAGGGACGGATCACCCTCTCCGTCGACCACCGCCGTTACGCGGGGTTGTCGAAGGAGTGCGTGGTGATCGGATCGGTCGATTTCCTCGAGATCTGGGACGCGCAGGCGTGGCAGAGCTACCTCGAGGAGCACGAAGAGAGCTACTCACAAGCCAGAGCCGAGTCACTGGGCGAGATCTTCTAGCCCAGCCAGAGCCGTACGGCGAGTGCCGCGAGGCCTCTGCCCGAACGCCGACCCTGACGCACTTCCCCAGCGCCAGGTTCGGTCAATCGGACAGGGACCTCGAGGCATTCGCCACTCTTCCCCCTTCGCGATCGGAAATTCCCGAAGCACTCAAGACCCGGAGGCAGCAATGGTGGACGATGAGGCAAACGGCCCCGCCTCCACCGGCGAGTTCGGGCATGTCCCGGTCCTGCTCGGTCGCGCGGACGAACTGCTCGGACCGGCGCTGACGGCGGTTGCACCGGACGCCGCGGGCGCGGTGATGATCGACGCGACACTCGGCCTCGGCGGCCACTCCGAGCACTTCCTTCGGACCTACCCGGGTCTGCACCTGATCGGACTCGACCGCGATCCCAACGCACTCGAGATCGCAGGCAAGCGGCTGGCGCCGTTCGGTGACCGAGTCACGCTGGTGCACACCAGGTATGACGGAATCGTCGCGGCGCTGGAGCAGGCGGGGCTGCCGCCGGTGGAGTCGGTGCACGCAATCCTCTTCGACCTCGGTGTCTCGTCGATGCAGCTGGACGAGGCTGAGCGAGGCTTCGCCTACTCGGTGGACGCGCCACTCGACATGCGGATGGACCCCACCAAGGGGTTGACCGCGGCCGACGTGCTCAACACCTACAGCCACGGCGATCTCGCCAGGGTGCTCAGCACGTACGGCGAGGAGCGCTTCGCCGGCCGGATCGCATCAGAGATCTTGCGCCGCAGGCAGATCGAGCCGTTCACCACCAGCGCGCAGTTGGTCGAGGTGCTGTACGCCTCGATTCCCGCGGCGACGCGGCGCACCGGCGGCCACCCCGCGAAGCGGACCTTCCAGGCCCTTCGGGTTGAGGTCAACGGAGAGCTCGATTCGCTACGCGCGGCGATTCCGGCCGCGCTCGACGCACTGGCGGTCGGCGGCCGCGTTGTCTTCATGTCCTACCAGTCGCTGGAGGACCGAATCGTCAAGCAGGAACTGACACCCCGCACCAAGTCCCGCAGTCCGGAGGGGCTCCCGATGGAGCTGCCGGGCATGGGTGCGGAGTTCGCATTGCTCACCCGTGGGGCGGAACGGGCGAGCGAGCAGGAGATAGAGGAAAACCCGCGGTCGGCCCCGGTCCGATTGCGTAGTGCCGAGCGGATTTCCAGGAGGGTGACGGCATGACAGTTCCCGTGAGGCCGGGCGGTTCTCGATCCACTGATGCCGGTGTCGTCAGGCCAAGGGGCCGCGGCCGCGTCGCGGCTGCCGCGGGCAAGCGTTCCACCGCCGCGCAGCGCGCATACGAGCGTCGGCAGCAGCGCGCCGCGATCCAGCCGGCCGGTGAGGTCCAGGAGTCGCGCCGCGGCCACTTCACGGCGCGAATCCCGTTCGTCGCCACCATCATCGGGATGCTGTCCGTAGGACTGGCGCTGACCCTGGTGCTGACCACCCGGGCCGCGGAGGACTCCTACGAGCTCAGTGCGGCCAAGGCGCACAACCAGGACCTGATGGAGCAGCGCTCCGCGCTCGAGCGCGATGTCAGGGAGGGCAACTCCGCGCCGGAGCTGGCCCGCAAGGCGACCGAGCTCGGCATGATCCCCGCGAAGGACGTCGCTCGGCTCGTCGTGAACCCGGACGGGTCGGTGGACATCGTCGGCAAGCCGACCCCGGCGCAGGGCGCTCCCGCGGCGCCGCTGAACCCCCAGTCGCCCGCTCAGAGCGTTGCGCCTCGGACCGGCAACACCGCTGCTCCGGTGCCGACCACCCGGCCGGCGGCCCCGACCACGACGGCGCCCCGTCCCGGCGCGCCGTTGGCGGCCAATCAGCCGCAGCTGCAGGCACAGGGTGAACAATTGGTACCCATGAGCAGGCCCACCCCGGACACCGGACAGGCAGGTAACACGGGCGGTCGCGGGTGACGCGAGGTACCGCGCCCGCACCCGCACCGCGTCGTGCGCCGGTTCGACGCGGTGCCCGCCAGGACGACACCTCCTCGTTCCGGTTCCGGTACCGGACGGGCCGGATCACCATGTTCATCGCGCTCGGGGTCGCCTCGGTACAGCTGCTCTGGATCCAGGGCATCGAGGCGCCCAAGCTCTCGGCCGAGGCCGCGAATCAGCGTTCGGTCACCGTGATCGACCCTGCGACCAGGGGCTCGATCACCGATCGCCGCGGCAACCCCATCTCCTTCACGATGGAGGCGAAGGCGCTGACCTTCCAGCCGACCAAGGTGCGCAAGGAGCTCGAGGCCGCGCGCGCGAAGAGTGAGAAGGCGCCGAAGGTCGACGAGCGGCTCGAGGCCATCGCCAAGGGCGTCAACGCCAAGCTCGGCGACTCCGCGCCGAAGAAGGACCTGCTCGCACAGCTCAAGAGCAACGAGACCTTCGTCTACCTGGCCCGCAGTGTCGACCCGGCCGTGGCCGCGAAGCTCAGCGAGGACTTCCCCGAGATCGGCCTCGAGCGCCAGGACATCCGTGAGTACCCCGGTGGCTCACTGGCCGCCAACCTGGTGGGGGCGACCGGTTGGGACGGTCACGGTCTGCTCGGGCTGGAGGATTCGCTCGACTCCACCCTTGCGGGCACCGACGGTTCCCAGACCTACGACCGGGGATCGGACGGCGCCGTCATCCCGGGCAGCTGGCGCGACAAGCAGCCCGCGGTGGACGGCTCGACCGTCGAGCTCACGATCGACTCGGATCTCCAGTACTACGTGCAGCAGCAGGTGCAGCAGGCCAAGAACCTGTCCGGCGCGAAGAACGCCTCCGCGGTGGTTCTCGATGCGCACACCGGCGAGGTTCTCGCGATGTCGAACGACAACACCTTCAACCCGTCGCTTGGCGTCGGCAACACCGGCAAGGCCGAGCTGGGCAACCTGCCGGTGAGCACCCCGTTCGAACCCGGTTCGGTGAACAAGATCGTCACCGCGGCGGCGGCGATCGAGTACGGGCTCACCAAACCCGATGAGGTGCTTCAGGTTCCGGGCTCGATCCAGATGTCCGGCGTGTCGGTGAAGGACGCCTGGTCGCACGGTGTCGCGCCGTACACCTCGACCGGAGTCTTCGGGAAGTCCTCCAACGTTGGCACGCTGATGCTCGCGCAGCGGGTGGGGGAGGACCGCTTCGCGGACATGCTGAGCCGCTTCGGGCTCGGTCAGCGCACCGACGTCGGTCTGCCGGGCGAGAGCGCGGGCGACGTCCCCAGCCGCGACCAGTGGTCGGGCGGCACCTTCGCCAACCTGCCCATCGGCCAGGGCCTGTCGATGACGCTGCTACAGATGACCGGCATGTACCAGGCGATGGCGAACGACGGGGTCCGGATCCCGCCGCGGGTGGTCCGCGCGACGGTCGACGCGGACGGGAACCGGTCCGAGACCGAGCGCCCGGAGGGTGTCCAGGTGGTCAGCGCGCAGACCGCGACGACGGTGCGCGACATGTTCCGGGCGGTCACCCAGCGTGATCCCATGGGATACCAGCAGGGCACCGGGGCGCCCGCAGCAGTCGACGGCTACCAGATCAGCGGCAAGACCGGCACCGCGCAGCAGGTGGATCCCGCGTGCAAGTGCTACTCGAACTCGAATTACTGGATCACCTTCGCGGGGATCGCTCCGTCGGACAACCCACGCTTTGTGGTCGGCATCATGCTCGACGCCCCCGTCCGCAGCGCCGACGGTTCGGGCGGCCAGTCCGCCGCGCCGCTGTTCCACAGCATCGCCTCCTGGATGCTGCAGCGGGACCGGGTCCCGCTGTCCGCCGATCCCGGACGACAATTGGTGCTCCAGGCCGACTGACCGTCGGCGAGCGGGCCGCGGGGCCGACCACACCGCGTTGTCGACAGCGCAGTCGATGACCGAGTCCAGTCTGTGACAGTTCGCCGGTAACCTGACACGTCGGCCAGCAGCCCAGCCACCGATCCGAACCCGAGAGGAGCCACCTGCCCGTGCAAGGGACGAACACTCCGCAGCACTCGACGGGAGAGGTGGCAGGCTCCGCAGGCTCCGTGCCTGGCGACCTGCGCCCCGAACACCCACCGCAGACGCCGGTGACCGCGTTGGCCGAGCTGATCGGCGCCCGGGTCGAGTGGGTCGCGGGCGCCGCTGACGCCGCGGGCGACGCCCCGGTCTCCGTGACGGGGGTCGAGCTACGCGCCCAGAGCATCGAGCCGGGGGACCTGTTCGCCGCACTGCCCGGTGCCCGTGCGCACGGCGCCGAGTTCGCCGCGTCCGCCCTCGAACGCGGTGCCGTCGCCGTGCTGACCGATCCCGCGGGCCTCGCCACGCTGGCGGAGCTCGCCCCGGCGGCCGCGCTGCCGGTGCTGGTGCACCCGGATCCGAGGTCGGTCCTCGGTGAGGTCTCGGCCACCGTCTACGGGCGGCCCGCGGATCGGTTGCAGGTCATCGGGATCACCGGCACCTCGGGCAAGACGACCACCGCGTACCTGATCGAGGCCGGTCTGACCGCGGCCGGTCGCCGGGCCGGGCTGGTCGGGACCATCGAGACCAGGATCGAGGGGCGCCGCGTGCCGAGCGCGCTCACCACCCCCGAGGCGCCGCAGTTGCACGCGCTCTTCGCGGTGATGCTCGAGCGTGGGCTCGACACCGTTGTGATGGAGGTCTCGAGCCACGCGCTCTCGCTCGGCCGGGTGGACGGAACCGATTTCGCGATCGGCGCGTTCACCAACCTCTCCCAGGATCACCTGGACTTCCACGACGGACTCGACGACTACTTCGCGGCCAAGGCCAGGCTGTTCGCCAGGGATTCCACCGTTCGCGCCCGCCGCGCCGTGGTGTGCGTCGACGACGAGTGGGGTAGCCGGATGGCGGAGGTCGCGGCGGCGGTGCCGCCAGAATCCACCGCGGCCGAGGCGCCACCGACGACGGTCTCTACGACCGGAGGAGCGGACTGGACCGCCTCCGAGGTCGTCGCGGCCGACGACGGTTCGCAGCGGTTCGTCGCGCACGGACCGACCGGGTCGCTGCCGGTCGCGCTGCGTCTGCCCGGCCACTACAACGTGGCAAACGCGTTGCTGGCCCTGGCGACACTGGCCGCGGCGGGCGTCGACCCGGAGCGGGCCGCCGCCGGCATCGGGTCGGTGGACGTGCCGGGGCGGGTGCAGCGGGTCGACCGCGGACAGGATTTCCTGGCGGTCGTCGACTACGCGCACAAGCCGGCCGCGCTCGAGGCGGTCATCGCGACACTGCGCGGGCAGTCGGCAGGCCGGCTGGCCGTGGTGGTCGGCGCGGGCGGCGACCGCGACCAGGGCAAGAGGCCGATGATGGGAGAGGTGAGCGCCAGGGGGGCAGACCTGGTGATCATCACAGATGACAACCCGCGAACCGAGGACCCGGCAGCGATCCGCACGGCGGTCCGCGAGGGCGCGCTCGGCGTGCCCGACGCGGCGCGCGCGGAAGTCCGCGAGTTCGCGGACCGTGCGGAGGCCATCGCCGACGCCGTCCGCTGGGCCGAGCCGGGGGACGTGGTTCTCGTCGCGGGCAAGGGACACGAGATCGGACAGGAGATCAACGGGGTGAAGCACCCATTCGACGACCGCGAGGTCCTCGCCGCTGCGATAGACGCGGTCGGCCGTAGCGACGGAGGGCAGGTCCGATGATCCCGATGAGCCTGGCCCGGATCGCCGAGATCGTCGGCGGCACCCTGCACGACGTGCCCGATCCCGACACCATGGTGACCGGCACGGTCGAGTTCGACTCCCGCAAGGTCACCGCGGGAGGCCTGTTCCTCGCGCTGCCCGGCGCCCGCGTCGACGGGCACGACCACGCGGCCGCGGCCGTCGCCTCGGGGGCCGTGGCGGTGCTCGCCGCCCGCCCGGTCGGCGTCCCCGCGATCGTGGTGGCCCCGTTGCCGCCCGCGCAGACCAACGCGATGGCCCTCGAACACGACACCGACGGCTCCGGGGCAGCGGTGCTCGAGGCACTGGCCGCCCTGGCCAGGGCGAGCACCGATGACCTGGCGGCGCGAGGCCTGACGGTTGTCGGGGTCACCGGGTCGTCGGGCAAGACCTCGACCAAGGACCTGCTGGCGGCGGTGCTCACCCCGCTCGGGTCGGTGGTCGCACCGCCCGGATCGTTCAACAACGAGCTCGGCCATCCCTGGACGGCGCTCCGCGCCGATGCGGACACCGACTTCCTGGTCCTCGAGCTCTCCGCGCGGGGCACCGGACATGTGGCGGCTCTGGCCGAGGCGGTCCCACCGCGGATCGGCGTCATTCTCAACGTCGGCACCGCACACCTCGGCGAGTTCGGCTCCCGGGATGCGATCGCGCAGGCCAAGGGCGAGCTCGCCGAGGCGCTGCCCTCGGCGGAGGACGGCGGGGTCGCGGTGCTCAACGCCGACGACCCGCTCGTCGTGGCGATGGCGGACCGAACCGGGGCGAGGGTGGTGCTGGTCGGGCAGTCCGAGCGTGCGGACGTGCGGGCCGTGGACGTGCGACTCGATGCCGAGGCCCGTCCCGCCTTCACGCTGGAGTGCCGCTACCCGGCGGGTTCCGCCCACGAGGGCGACGTCGCGACGGTGCCGATCCAGCTCGGCGTGCACGGTGAGCACCAGATCGGCAACGCGCTGGCCGCGGCCGCGGTGGCACTGGAATGCGGCGCCACCGTCGCCCAGATCGCCGCCGCACTCGGCGCCGCGACGGCCGCGTCGGTGCGCAGGATGGACGTGCGGCATCGAGCCGACGGCGTCACGGTGATCAACGATTCGTACAACGCCAACCCCGATTCGATGCGCGCGGCGCTCAAGGCCCTGGTGTCGATGGGACGTTCGGGCGAGGGCACGCCGCGCCGTACTTGGGCGGTGCTCGGGGAAATGGCCGAGCTCGGTCCAGAATCAGTGATCGAGCACGACGCGATCGGGCGGCTGGCCGTACGACTGGACGTCAGCCGGCTGATCGTGGTCGGCACCGGCAGGCCGTCCCGCGCGATGCATCAGGGCGCGGTCATGGAGGGTTCCTGGGGCGACGAGTCGATCCTGGTTCCCGACCAGGCGGCCGCGATCTCTGTGCTCGAGGCGGAACTGGCAGGCGATGACATCGTCCTGGTCAAGGCCTCGCAGTCGGTCGGATTGTGGGCGGTGGCGGACACACTGCTGGAGGGCCCGCGTGCCGATCAGCAGGGCGAGCAGCGGACTAACACGGAGGAAGACCAGTGAGACAGATCCTCTTCGCGGGAGGGATCGCGCTCGCCGTGGCGATCCTGCTCACCCCCGTCCTGATCAAGGCGTTTTCGCGCCAGGGCTTCGGTCAGGAGATCCGGGTCGAGGGTCCGGCCAGCCATCAGTCCAAGCGCGGCACCCCCACCATGGGCGGTGTCGCGATCATCGCAGGCCTGTGGGCCGGTTACTGGGGCTCGCACCTGATCGGGATCGGCTACGACGCGGACGGCCCGAGCGCCTCCGCTCTGCTGGTGCTCGGATTGACGACCATGCTCGGTGGCGTCGGCTTCCTCGACGACTTCATCAAGATCCGCAAGCAGCGCAACCTCGGGCTCAACAAGACCGCGAAGCTGGTCGGCCAGCTGATCGCGGCGGTGCTGTTCGGAATCCTGGCGCTGCAGTTCCCCGGTGCGACGGGCCTGACGCCGGGCAGCACCAACCTGTCCTACGTCCGGGACATCGCAACGGTGTCCATGGGCTCGGTTGTGTTCATCCTGTTCTGCTACCTGCTGGTCAGCGCCTGGTCGAACGCCGTGAACCTGACCGACGGTCTCGACGGCCTCGCGGCCGGCTCGATGACCCTGGTGCTCGGCGCGTACACGATCATCACCTTCTGGCAGTACCGCAACTCGTGCGAGCGCGATCCCGTCACGGGCTGCTACGACGTCCGCGACCCGCTGGACCTGGCGCTGATCTGTGCCGCGGCGGCGGGCGCGTGCATCGGCTTCCTGTGGTGGAACGCCGCGCCCGCGAAGATCTTCATGGGCGACACCGGCTCGCTCGCCCTCGGTGGCCTGCTCGCCGGGCTGTCCATCGTCACCCGCACCGAACTGCTGATGGTGGTCGTGGGCGCGCTGTTCGTCGCCGAGGCGGCCTCGGTGGTCGTGCAGGTCGCGGTGTTTCGATCGAGCAGGCGGCGGGTGTTCCGGATGGCACCGTTCCATCATCACTTCGAGCTGGCCGGGTGGGCGGAAACCACGGTGATCATCAGATTCTGGTTGCTCGCCGCGATCGCCTCGGCCATCGGACTCGCGCTGTTCTACAGCGAGTACCTCGCCGACATCGGGGGCTGAGCTTGTCACTCCAAGGCGCTTCCGCCGTTCTCCCGCCCGAGTTCGCACGCCTGCGCGGCAGCCGGGTCCTGGTCGCGGGATCCGGGATCTCCGGCCGGGCCCTGATCGAACCGCTCCGTGAGCTGGGCGCCGACGTCACGGTCACCGACGGCAACCAGGCCTCGCTCGACGCCCTGGCCGCCGCGACCGGGGTCGAGGTCGTGGCGCCGGAACAGGCAGCGGCCGAGATCGGCGGGTTCGCGCTCGTCGTCACGAGCCCCGGCTGGCGCCCCGACGCGCCGGTGCTGTCCGCGGCAGCGGGCGCCGGGGTCGCGATCTGGGGCGATGTGGAGTTCACCTGGCGGCTCGACCAGGCGCAGGTCTACGGACCCACCAGGCGTTGGCTGGTGGTGACCGGCACCAACGGCAAGACGACCACCACCTCGATGCTGGAGTCGATCCTGCGGGCCGCCGGGATCGCGACGGTCGCCTGCGGGAACATCGGCCTGCCCATCGTCGACGCCCTCCGGGTCGACAGCCCCCGCAACGAGGTGCTGGCCGTCGAGCTCTCCTCGTTCCAGCTGCACTGGGCGCCGTCGGTGCGCCCGGCGGCCGGGGTGATCCTCAACATCGCCGAGGACCACCTGGACTGGCACGGCGGCATGAAGGGCTACATCGATGCGAAGGCACAGGTGTTGACCGGGGAGGTCGCGGTGCTCGGTCTCGACGACCCGGTCACGGCCGGACTGTCGCGGGTGTCCAGCGCAGGGCGGACCACCGGGTTCCGGCTGGGTGTACCCGCGCCAGGCGAGCTCGGCGTCGACGGCGATCGTCTCGTCGACCGTGCCTTCGCGGACGACGAGACCCTCGCGCTGGTCGACGAGATCACCCCGCCGGGACCAGCTGGTCAGATGGACGCGCTGGCCGCGGCGGCGTTGGCCAGGTCGATCGGCGTCGGCGCGACCGCGGTCCGGGAGGGTCTGCGCAGCTACCAGGTGGGCCCGCACCGCGCGGCGCTCGTCGCCGAGGCGGACGGCATCACGTACATCGACGACTCGAAGGCGACGAACCCGCACGCCGCACGCTCGTCGCTGCTCGCACACCCACGGGTGGTGTGGGTCGCGGGCGGACTGCTCAAGGGCGCCAGCGTCGACGAACTCGTCACCGAGGTGGCCGATCGGCTCGTCGGCGCCGTCCTGCTCGGCCGCGATGCGATGCAGATCGCACAGGCACTCGCGCGACACGCACCCCAGGTGCCGGTCGTGCGGGTGGATGCGGGAGACGATGCAGGGGTGAGTTCTGCGCCGAGCCCGGAATCGCCCGATGCCGTGATGGCGCGCGCCGTCCGCACCGCCGCGTCGATGGCACGGCCGGGGGATACGGTGCTGCTGGCGCCCGCGGCGGCATCGCTGGACATGTTCACCGACTACGGGCACCGCGGCAGGAGCTTCGCGCAGGCCGTGGCGGAAGTGGCGGGTCGGTCGCGATGAAGCAGGCCGCGGGACCCCGCACCCGCTTCGGCGCCTGGCTGGCGCGCCCGCTGGCCTCCTTCCACCTGATCGTCACGATCACCGGCCTGCTCACCGTGCTCGGGCTCGTGATGGTGCTGTCGTCCTCGAGCGTGGAGGCATACGCCGACACCGGCTCCGCCTACGGCATCTTCACCACGCAGCTCATCTTCGTCGCGCTCGGCGCCGTGCTGTTCTACGTGGCGCTGCTGCTGCCGGTCCGCTTGATGCGAACGCTGGCGTTGCCTGCGTTCGCCGTGTCGGTGGTGCTGTTGGCCCTCGTGCTGATCCCCGGCATCGGCAAGGAGTCCGGTGGCGCCCGGCGCTGGTTCGAGTTCGGCGGGTTGTCCTTCCAGCCGTCCGAGCTGGCGAAGGTGACCCTGGTGGTCTGGGGCGCGCATCTGCTGGCCTCCCGCAGGCAGAACGCCTCCGTCAAGGAGATGGTGGTGCCGCTGGTGCCCGCGGCGCTCCTGGTCTGCGTGCTCATCGTGCTGCAGCCGAACCTGTCGACGACCATCGCGTTCGGCATCATCCTGGCGTCGCTGCTCTGGTTCGCGGGATTGCCCCTGCGCCTGTTCCTCGGCATCGTCGCGGCGGGCGCCGCGGCCGCGATGGTGCTGGCGCTGACCGCCGGCTATCGATCCGACCGCGTCAAGGCCTACCTGAACCCCGGCGTCGACCCGCAGGGCATCGGTTATCAGGGCAGACAAGCCAAATTCTCCCTCGCCGACGGCGGCCTGTTCGGTCGCGGGCTCGGACAGAGTCGGGCCAAGTGGAGCTACCTGCCCAACTCGCACAACGACTTCATCTTCGCGATCATCGGCGAGGAACTGGGCTTTCTCGGCTGCATGCTGGTGATCGGGCTGTTCGCGCTGTTCGTCTACGCGGGGCTCCGGATCGCGATGCGTTCGATCGATCCGTTCCTGCGCCTGCTCACCGCGACCGCGACCACCTGGATCCTGGCCCAGGCGCTGATCAACATCGGCTACGTGATCGGCATGCTCCCGGTCACCGGGCTGCAGTTGCCGCTCGTCTCCGCGGGCGGCAGCTCGATCGCGATCACCCTGTTCATGTTCGGCGTCATCGCCAACGCCGCAAGGCACGAGCCGGAGGCGGTGGCCGCCCTGCACGCCGGGCAGGTCGGACGGTTCGGCAGGATGCTGCGGCTGCCCATGCCGGAGCAGTACTCGCCCGCAAGGGCGGAGGCCGCACGCAAGGCGGCAGCGGCGAAGGCGGCCCAGAAGCGCGCGGCCCAGCAGCGGGCCGCCGCCCAGCAGCGGGCTGCCGCCCCGCCGCCGCGCAGGAGGGCGGTGGCGGGCAGGCCTGCCCCCGACCCGCGGCGCGCGGATCCGCGACGCGGACGGGCACTAGCATCAGACGAGCGGACACGACGGTCGAACGGCCGCGCAGGAGAGCGAGGATTTCGTAGGTGAGCGGCACTTCAGAGACTTCCCCGGTCGCGTCGCGCGCCTCAACAGGTCCGTCCGTCGTCGTCGCGGGCGGGGGTACCGCCGGGCACATCGAACCCGCGATGGCGGTGGCCGACGCGCTGCGCAGGCTCGACCCCTCCGTGACGGTCACCGCGCTCGGCACCGAGCGTGGGCTCGAGACGACCCTCGTTCCCGAGCGTGGCTACCGCCTCGAACTGATCCCGCCGGTGCCGCTGCCGCGCAAGCCGTCCAAGGACCTGCTGCGGCTGCCGGGCCGGGTCGTCCGCTCGGTGCGGCGCACCCGCGAGGTGCTCGAGGAGACGAAGGCCGACGTGGTCGTCGGGTTCGGTGGCTACGTCGCCCTGCCCGCGTACCTGGCGGCAGGCAAGGGGCTCACCCGTCGCAGGCGACGCGTCCCCGTCGTCGTGCACGAGGCCAACGCCAGCGCCGGTATCGCGAACAAGATCGGCGCCAGGGTCGCGGCCCGCGTGCTCGCCGCCGTACCGGGCTCGGGCGTCGCCGCACGAGGCGCCTCGGACGCAGAGGTCGTGGGGATCCCCGTCCGCGCCTCGATCACCGGGCTCGACCGCGCCGCGCTGCGTGCCGAGGCCCGGGCGCATTTCGGTCTGCCCGCGGACGGCCCGGTGCTGCTGGTGTTCGGTGGGTCCCAGGGCGCGCGCTCGCTGAACGAGGCCGTCTCCGGTGCCGCCGAGGCGCTGGCCACGGCCGGGATCTCGGTGCTGCACGCGCACGGCCCGAAGAACACGCTCGAGGTGGACCAGCTGAATCCGGCCGCGCCGTACGTGGCGGTGCCGTATCTGTCCCGGATGGATCTGGCGTACGCGGCCGCCGACGCCGCGATCTGCCGCTCGGGGGCCATGACCGTCGCGGAGGTCTCCGCGGTCGGGATGCCCGCGGTCTACGTGCCGCTGCCGCACGGCAACGGCGAGCAGGAGCTCAACGCCAAGCCGCTGGTGCGGGCGGGCGGTGGCATGATCGTCGCCGACGCCGACCTCACGCCGCAGTTCGTGGCGGATACGGTGGTGCCGTTGCTGGGTGATGCCGCCCGGCTGAGCGAGATGGGCAGGTCCGCCGCCGATGCCGGGCACCGGGATGCGGCGGATGCGGTGGCCCGGATCGTGCTCGACGTGGCGAAGGGACTCGGGGTGTCCAAGCAGTCGGAGAGGTCGGAGGGCGGTCGATGACCGAGGTGCGCGGGGCGCAGTTGCCCCCCGAGTTGCAACGAGTCCACATGGTCGGCATCGGTGGCGCAGGCATGTCGGGCATCGCCCGGATCCTGCTGGCCAGGGGCGGTCAGGTGTCCGGCTCGGATGCCAAGGAGAGCCGCGGAGTGCTCGCGCTGCGGGCTCGCGGCGCCCAGGTCCGGATCGGGCACGACGCGGGCGCGCTCGACCTGCTGCCCGGCGGCCCGACGGTCGTGGTGACCACGCACGCGGCCATTCCGAAGGACAACCCGGAGCTGGTGGCGGCGCGCGAACGCGGCATCCCGGTGCTGCTGCGCCCCGCCGTGCTCGCCTCCCTGATGCACGGCCAGCGCACGTTGCTGGTCGCAGGCACGCACGGCAAGACCTCCACCACCTCCATGCTGGTCGTCTCCCTTCAGCACTGCGGCGTCGACCCGTCGTTCGCGGTCGGCGGCGAGCTCAACGAGGCGGGTACCAACGCCCATCACGGAACCGGCGACGTCTTCGTGGCGGAGGCCGACGAGAGCGACGGCTCGCTGCTGCAGTACGACCCCGATGTGGTCATCGTGACGAATGTCGAGGCCGATCACCTCGACTATTTCGGGACCACCGAGGCCTACGTCCAGGTCTTCGACGATTTCGCGGAGCGGATCGCCCCAGGGGGCCTGCTCGTGGTGTGCCTCGACGACCCGGGCTCGGCCGCACTGGCGCAGCGGGTGGTGGCACGCGGGCTGCCCGGCATCCGGGTCCTCGGCTATGGCAGCGGTGACGTCTCGGTGGAGGGTATCGAGCTCGGCGCCCGCCTACTGAGCTGGCAGGCCCGCGACACCGGTGGCGTCGCAGAGTTCGAACTCTCCGGCGAAAAAGGCGTGCGCACACTTCGATTGGCGGTGCCGGGCAGGCACATGGCGCTCAACGCGATGGGCGCGATCCTCGCGGCCCGCGAGGTGGGTGCGACGGTCGAGGAGGTCATCGAGGGCATCGCCGGGTTCGGCGGCGTGCATCGGCGGTTCCAGTCCACCGGCCGCGAGAATGGCGTGCGGGTGTTCGACGACTACGCCCATCACCCCACCGAGGTCCGCGTCGTGCTCGGGGCGGCCCGCGAATTGGTCCGGCCGGGAACGGAATCGGCGAACGGGCGGGTGATCGTGGTCTTCCAGCCGCACCTGTACTCGCGAACGCTGGCGTTCGCCGAGGAGTTCGGTGCGGCGCTCGACCTCGCGGACGAGGTGGTGGTGCTCGACGTGTACGGCGCGCGGGAGGAGCCCCTGCCAGGGGTCAGCGGCGCGCTTGTCGCGCAGGCGGTCACCAAGCCGGTGCACTACCAGCCGGATCTCTCGCTCGCCCCCCGCCAGATCGCCGCCCTCGCGCGGTCAGGCGACATCGTGATCACCATGGGTGCGGGCGATGTGACGATGCTCGGCAAGGAGATCCTCGGCGCCCTCGGGGCCACACCCGCCGCGGGCCGACCGCGGTGACGACGGACAGCCCGGGTCGCGCCGCGCGCCCCGCTGCCGGAGGCGAGGATCGCGCCGCGGGCCCCGTTGGGACCGAGGGTCGCCCCGCACGCCCCGAGCGCAAGGGGAGCAAGCGAGACCGCCAGGAGAGCAAGCGAGCCGCCAGAAAGTCTCGTCGGGGCAGCCGTCCGCGCAATCGGAAGCGGCCGTTGATCATCGCGCTGTCGGTGATCGCGCTGGTCGGGTTCGTCGCGGCGGCCTGGTTCACCCCGATGCTCTCGGTGCGCAAGGTATCGGTGGTCGGCAACGTCGGCGTTCCCAGCGACGAGGTGCTGACGACCCTTGCCATCCCGACCGGGAAGCCGCTGCTGCAGGTCGACGTCGACGCGGCCGCCAGGAGGGTGGCGGCGATTCCCAAGGTCGATCGTGCGCGGGTCGAACGCCGGTATCCGTCCACGGTGCGGGTCACGGTCGTCGAGCGGGCGCCCGCCGTCTTCTACGACACCCCAGAGGGCACCCACCTGATGGACGCGGGCGCGGTCGCCTACGCGATCGAACCGCCGCCGCCGGGGGTGCCGCGCCTGAAGGTCGAGCGGCCCGGTCTGGAGGACCCGGTGACGGTCGATGCGCTCAAGGTGCTCACCTCGATGCCGCCGCCGCTGCGGGGCCAGGTCGGGGAGATCGCCGCCGGCTCCATCTCCGATATCCGGGTCACCCTGCTCGACGGGCGGCAGCTGGTGTGGGGGAGCGTCGAGAACACCGAACGCAAGTCCGCCATCGCGCTGCCGTTGCTCGGTCAGCCGGGCAAGGTGTACGACATCTCGAGTCCCGATCTGGTCACCGTCAAATGAGCGCGATTGACAAATCGTGTCGCCCGTCGGCGCGCCTGCTGGCGGATCGGACCTGTCGTGCATAGCGTTTCGTTTCAGTCAGCTACTTGACATAACCCTAAGCCTATGGTTGAGGTTGAGGGTTTATCCGAGAAGTACCGCATCACCAGCAACATTGCCCCATCAGCAAGACGCAATTTCAGTAGTTCGAGCATCACCCCGAGCGCGTTCACACACACGGAAGGCGAGAGCCCATGACGCCCCCGCACAACTACCTCGCCGTTATCAAGGTCGTCGGCATCGGCGGCGGCGGCGTAAATGCGGTCAACCGCATGATCGAGCAGGGACTCAAGGGAGTCGAGTTCATCGCCGTCAACACCGACGCGCAGGCGCTGCTGATGAGCGACGCCGACGTCAAGTTGGATGTCGGCCGAGAACTCACCCGCGGTCTCGGCGCAGGCGCCGACCCCGAGGTGGGCCGCAAGGCCGCCGAGGATCACAAGGACGAGATCGAAGAGGTCCTCAAGGGCGCGGACATGGTGTTCGTGACCGCAGGCGAGGGCGGTGGCACCGGTACCGGTGGCGCACCGGTGGTGGCGAGCATCGCCCGCAAGCTGGGCGCGCTGACCGTCGGCGTGGTCACCCGGCCGTTCTCCTTCGAGGGCAAGCGGCGTGGTGGCCAGGCGGACAACGGGATCCAGGCCCTGCGTGAGTCCTGCGACACGCTGATCGTGATCCCCAACGACCGGCTGCTCCAGCTCGGCGACGCCGCCGTGAGCCTGATGGACGCGTTCCGCAGCGCCGACGAGGTCCTCCTCAACGGTGTCCAGGGCATCACCGACCTGATCACCACCCCCGGCCTGATCAACGTGGACTTCGCGGACGTCAAGGGCGTCATGTCCGGAGCTGGCAGCGCACTGATGGGCATCGGATCCTCGCGCGGCGAGGGCCGGGCGATCAAGGCCGCCGAGTCGGCGATCAACTCGCCGCTGCTCGAGGCCTCGATGGAGGGTGCGCGCGGCGTGCTGCTGTCCATCGCGGGCGGCTCCGACCTGGGTCTCTTCGAGATCAACGAGGCGGCCTCGCTGGTGCAGGAAGCCGCCCACATCGACGCGAACATCATCTTCGGCACGGTCATCGACGATTCGCTCGGCGACGAGGTCCGGGTGACGGTCATCGCTGCCGGCTTCGACGGTGGCACGCCGACGCGTCGCCCGGTCGAGCCTGCCGCCGCCGCGACGGGGACGGCAGGCAACGGCGCGATCGGAGCCGGCCGCGCCGGCGAAATCGGTCGGCCGCCGCAGCACCAGGCTCCCGATCCCACTCCCGCACCGAATGCACGCGACGGGCGCGAGCGTCGCGACGGTCGTGAGAACACCGGTTCCGGTCTGCCGCCGGTCGCCGTGAGCGCCCCGAGTCGTGCCGTGCCCGTCACCGATGACGACGTCGACGACGTGGACGTGCCCGACTTCATGCGTCGGTGACGGGCGGCTTCCGGGTTCGTCGGGTAGTCACCTCTCGAACCGGGGGCGTCTCGGCGCCCCCGTACGACTCCTTCAATCTCGGCGATCACGTCGGCGACGACCCGGCCGCGGTGGCGGCGAATCGTCGCAGGCTCGCGGACGGTATCGGATTGCCGTTCGAGCGGTTGGTCTGGATGGAGCAGATCCACAGTCGGAACGTCACCGTGGTGGACGGGCCCGTCGAGGGTGTCGTCGAGGCGACCGACGCGCTGGTCACGGACGTGCCCGACCTGGCATTGGTGACCCTGTCCGCGGACTGCGTGCCGCTGCTGCTCTCCGACGACAAGGCCGGGGTGATCGCCGCGGTGCATGCGGGCCGGGTCGGCGCCCGAATCGGGATCGTGCCGCGGGTGCTGGACGCGATGGTGGCGAAGGGTGCGGCGGTCGAACGGATCGGCGCCTTCCTCGGACCCGCCGCGAGCGGCCGTCAGTACGAGGTGCCCGCGGCGATGCGCGCGGACGTCGAGAAGCACCTGCCGGGCAGCGCGACCACGACGGTGCGGGGCACCCCGGGGATCGACCTGCGGGCGGGACTGCGCCGCCAGTTGCTGCAGGCGGGCGTGTCCGGGGTTGCCGAGGATCCGCGCTGCACGATCGAGGACCGCGCTCTGTTCAGCCATCGTCGGGGCGCGCCGACCGGCCGGCTGGCGGGTGTGATCTGGATGGAGTCGACGCCCGGTGAATGACGCACCGTCGCCGCGCGCAGCCGGGATCGAGGCCGCACTGACCACGGTCGGCGAGCGGCTGACGCGGGCCTGCCTGGATGTGGGCCGCAACCCGGACGACGTCCAGCTGCTGCCGGTGACCAAGTTCTTCCCGGCCTCCGATGTGGCGATCCTGTACGGGCTCGGCTGTCGCGAGTTCGGTGAGTCGCGCGAGCAGGAGGCCTCGTCCAAGGTCGCCGAGCTCGGTGAGCTCGACGCGGCAGGCATCGGCGGTGTCCGGTGGCACATGATCGGCAGCGTGCAGCGGAACAAGGCCCGCTCTATCGCACAGTGGGCGTACGCAATTCACTCCGTGGACAGCCCGAGGCTGGTCGACGCCCTCGCGAAGGCCGCGACCGTCGCGTTGGGGGAGGGCGGCAGGGACCAGCCGCTGCGGGTGCTGCTCCAGGTCAGTCTGGACGGTGACCCGCTCCGAGGCGGCGTTCCGCTCGACGAGCTGCCCGAGCTCGCCGACCGCGCCGAATCGGCGGCCGGGCTTGAGCTTTCGGGGCTGATGGCGGTTCCTCCGTTGGGGGCCGATCCGGAGCAGTCGTTCGCGGCGCTGCAGGCCGCGCACACGGACCTGCTACGCAGCCATCCTGCGGCGACGGCATTGTCGGCTGGGATGACCGGCGACCTGGAGGTCGCCGTACGGTACGGTTCCACCTGCGTGCGTGTCGGAACCGCACTGTTGGGTTCCCGGCCGATAGCCTCGAACTGATCGGCGCACCGCCCGATTGTCCGCCGCGCCAAGGAAGGTCGACGATGAGCACTCTGCACAAGTTCAAGGCTTACTTCGGCATGGTCCCCCTCGAGGATTACGAAGACGACTACCTCGAGGAGCCGCGCCGCGCACCCCGCGGTGGACGCTACGAGGGTGAACTGGACCGCGAGTACGACGATGTCGGCTACGTGCCCCGCGACGAGCTCGACGAGCTCGACCGCCCGGCCGCGCCCCGTCGGATGGAGCCGCTGCCCGCGCGCAGCACCCGTCCCGGTGCTCCCGTCGGTGCCCGCACGCCCGCGACCCGAGGCGCGCTCGCGGTCGACACCCAGCCGCGCGTCGAGAGCCGACGCGCGCCCATCTTCGACGAGGGCGGACCGCTGTCCAAGATCACCACGCTCCGCCCCCGTGACTACGGCGAGGCCCGCATCATCGGCGAGCGCTTCCGCGACGGCACCCCGGTCATCATGGACCTGGTCGAGATGAGCAACGCCGACGCCAAGCGGCTCGTCGACTTCGCGGCCGGCCTGGCGTTCGCGCTGCGCGGCTCCTTCGACAAGGTCGCCACAAAAGTGTTTCTCCTCTCACCTGCCGATATCGATGTCTCCGCCGAGGAGCGGCGTCGGATCGCCGAAACCGGCTTCTACAACCAGAAATAGGCGGTCTGGACGGGCCGGAAGTAGGCTGGCCCGGCCGGATGTCCTGAGGCCGGTGCGGACCGATCTCGTTTTGATTGGTCCGGCCGAGTCAGGCAAAGTGATGGAGTGCCCTTGTTCGCGGTGATCTACTTCCTGCTCTTCGTCTTTTGGTTGTTACTCATCGGACGGATCATCGTCGAGTTCATCCGGACATTTGCTCGCGATTGGCGACCCACCGGCATTGTGGTTGTCATTCTCGAAGCGATATTTACGGTCACAGATCCACCGATCAAGCTGCTCCGGCGGCTAATCCCGTCGATAAATCTCGGCGGGGTTCGGTTGGACCTATCAATCATGGTCTTGCTGTTCATCGTCTTCATCTTGATGTCGGTCGTTCAAGGACTGGCCGCGTGATGTCGATGGTTGAGTCGTGGCGCGACCTACGGGTCTGGTGTGACAGAATGGACGCCAGTTACAGTGGGATTGCTTGGTTCCCCTCTGTATGCGCTATAACTGAATGCTTGCTCGACCGCCAACAGACGCGTGAAGGGATCCTTCCATGCCGCTGACACCAGCTGATGTGCACAATGTCGCGTTCAGCAAGCCGCCTATCGGCAAGCGGGGCTACAACGAAGACGAGGTAGATGCGTTTCTCGACCTCGTCGAGCAGGAGCTCTCGCGACTGATCGAGGAGAACGCGGATCTCCGCCAGCGCGTGGGTGAGCTCGATCAGGAGCTCGCGGATGCGAAGAAGGCTCCTCGGCCGGCAGGTGCCGCGCCGGAGCCCGTTCGGATTGTCGAGCCGCCCAAGCCTGTCGCCCCGGTCGCCCCGGTCGCGGCCCCCGCTCCCGCCGCTCCCGCCGCCCGCCCTGGCAACACCGAAGAGGCGAACTTGCAGGCCGCGAAGATCCTGGGCCTCGCCCAGGAGATGGCGGACCGCCTCACCGGCGATGCGAAGACCGAGTCGGAGCAGCTGGTCACCACGGCGAGGACCAACTCCGAGCAGCTGGTCAGCGATGCGCGGACCCGCTCCGAGGCGATGATCTCCGACGCAAGGCAGAAGTCCGAGGCCCTGCTCTCCGACGCCCAGACGCGCTCCGAGACGCAGCTGCGCCAGGCCAAGGAGAAGGCGGATGCGCTCCAGGCCGACGCCGAGCGCAAGCACACCGAGATCATGGCCACCATCAACCAGCAGCGCAGCGTGCTGGAGGGCCGGATCGAGCAGCTCAAGACGTTCGAGCGTGAGTACCGGGTGCGGCTGAAGTCCTACCTGGAGTCGCAGCTCGAGGAGCTGGAGCAGCGCGGTTCCGCGGTGCCCGTCGACGGCGGCCAGGAGGCCTTCGGTGGCGAGGCTGCCAAGCCGGGCCTGAGCCAGACGTTCGCCAAGGGCAACAACTAACCCGCTATCGCCCGTCGGCCGTCCTGCAAGCTGACCCAGGGGTATGCCGTGCTGGTCCTGACGCTCGTAATGGCAGCGGTTGGGTTCGCGCTGCTGGTGATCGCCCTGATGACCGGATCGGTCGTCTGGGCATGGGGATGCATCGTGGTCTGCGTGATCGGCGCGGTGTTGCTGCTGGTGAGTTCACTACGCGGCAACACCGCGCCGGGCGCGGCCGAACCCGGTGCCCCGCCATCGGGCGGGCAGGCCGACGCGAGCCGGGAGTCGTCGGACAGGCGATTTGACGCCGGCGACTAGAATCGCAGTCAGATTGTGGCGTTGATCCGGCCATCACCGGGGAGCCTTCGGAAGAACGGCACGCGTCCTGACCGGACGGGTCGCCCAGTAGAACCGAACGGGTGGGCCCGTCACAGCCCAGCACGAGAGGTCCGGGCGGCGGCGCCGCCGCGTCCGGGCAAGCGGGGTGGTACCGCGGTCGCAGCGCAGAGGCGCTGCCGTCGTCCCCGTGCCAGACACGGCACGAGGGAGTACTGGGTTGACGAACAACTCGACCGGCAACGGATCCGATCAGACGGGCGCCGGCTATCCGCGAGTTGATCTCGGCGGCGGCAAGGCCAACACGAACGTGCGTTTCCCCGAGCTCGAGCAGCGGGTGCTGGCCGAGTGGGCCTCGGACGACACCTTCCGTGCCTCCATCGCCAACCGGGCCGATGCGCCCGAGTTCGTCTTCTACGACGGCCCGCCCTTCGCAAACGGCCTGCCGCACTACGGTCACCTGCTCACCGGGTACGTCAAGGACCTCATCCCGCGCTTCCAGACGATGCGCGGCAAGAAGGTCGAGCGCCGGTTCGGCTGGGACTGCCACGGGCTGCCCGCCGAGCTCGAGGCCGAGAAGCAGCTCGGCATCAAGGACAAGTCCGAGATCGAGACGATGGGCCTCGCCGAGTTCAACGCCGCCTGCAAGTCCTCGGTGCTGCGCTACACCGACGAGTGGCGTGAGTACGTCACCCGCCAGGCGCGCTGGGTCGACTTCGACAACGACTACAAGACCCTCGACCTGGACTTCATGGAGTCCGTCATGTGGGCGTTCAAGGAGCTCCACGACAAGGGGCTGATCTACCAGGGCTTCCGGGTGCTGCCGTACAGCTGGTACGAGCAGACGCCGCTGTCGAACCAGGAGACCAAGCTCGACGACGCGTACAAGATGCGTCAGGATCCTGCGGTCACGGTCGACATGCCACTGACCGCACCCGGCTCGCCGCTCGACGGCGCGAACGCGCTCATCTGGACCACGACGCCGTGGACGCTGCCGTCCAACCTGGCGATCGCCGTGCATCCCGAGATCGACTACGTCCAGGTCGAGGGCAAGGACGGCAAGCGGTACGTGCTCGCCAAGGATCGGGTGTCCCACTATGCCCGCGAACTCGGCGAGGAGCCCGCCGTGCTCTCCGAGCACAAGGGCGCCGAGCTGGTCGGCCTGTCCTACGAGCCGCCGTTCGACTTCTTCCACGGCCCCGACAAGGGTCACGCCAACGCGCACCGCGCGCTCGCCGCCGACTACGTCACCACGGATTCCGGCACCGGAATCGTCCACCTCGCACCGGCTTTCGGTGAAGAGGATATGGACTGCGCGACGGCCAACGGCATCGAGATCGTGCAGCCGCTCGACGCGGGCGGCAAGTTCACCTCGATGGTGCCGCCGTACGAGGGCCTGCAGGTGTTCGACGCCAACCCCGTCATCGCCAAGGATCTCAAGGCGGCAGGCAAGCTGCTGCGGCACGAGACGATCGAGCACTCGTACCCGCACAGCTGGCGCAGCGGCCAGCCGCTGATCTACATGGCGGTGCCCTCGTGGTTCGTCGCCGTGACCAAGTTCCGTGACCGGATGGTCGAGCTGAACCAGGAGATCACCTGGGTGCCCGAGCACATCCGCGACGGGCAGTTCGGCAAGTGGCTCGAGGGAGCCCGCGACTGGAACATCAGCAGGAACCGGTACTGGGGGAGCCCGATCCCGGTCTGGATCTCGGATGATCCGGCGTACCCGCGGACCGACGTGTACGGCTCGCTCGACCAGCTGGAGGCGGACTTCGGCGTGCGGCCGACCGACCTGCACCGGCCGATGATCGACGACCTGGTCCGTCCGAACCCGGACGACCCGACCGGCAAGTCGATGATGCGCCGCGTCCCCGAGGTGCTGGACTGCTGGTTCGAGTCCGGCTCGATGCCGTACGCGCAGGTGCACTACCCGTTCGAGAACAAGGACTGGTTCGACGGCGGCAACGGGCAAGAAGGCCACAACCCCGGCGACTTCATCGTCGAGTACAACGGCCAGACCCGCGGCTGGTTCTACACGCTGCACGTGCTGGCGACCGCGCTCTTCGACCGCCCGGCGTTCAAGACCGTCGCCGCCCACGGCATCGTGCTCGGCGACGACGGCCTGAAGATGAGCAAGTCCAAGGGCAACTATCCCGATGTCAACGAGGTGTTCGACCGGGACGGCTCGGACGCCATGCGGTGGTTCCTGATGTCCTCGCCGATCCTGCGCGGCGGCAACCTGGTCGTCACCGAGCAGGGCATCCGCGAGGGCTCTCGGCAGGCCCTGATGCCGCTGTGGAACGCGTGGAGCTTCCTGCAGCTGTACGCCGGCAAGCCGGGGCAGTGGCGCACCGATTCGCCGAACGTGCTCGACAAGTACATCCTGGCGAAGCTGGCCGCCACCCGTGACGCGATCACCGAGGCGCTCGAGGTCAACGACATCGCCGGTGCCTGCGACGAGCTGCGGACCTTCTGCGACGCGCTGACCAACTGGTACGTGCGCCGGTCCCGGACGCGGTTCTGGGACGAGGACCGCGATGCCATCGACACCCTGCACACCGTGCTCGAGGTCGTGGCCCGGCTCGCGGCGCCGCTGCTGCCGTTGGTCACCGAGGTCATCTGGCGCGGCCTCACCGGCGGGCGTTCGGTGCACCTGACGGATTGGCCGGAGGCGACGGATCTGCCGTCCGATCCGGAGCTGGTCAGTGCGATGGACGAGGTCCGCTCGGTCTGCTCGACCGTGCTCGGCCTGCGCAAGGCGCAGAACCTGCGGGTGCGGTTGCCGCTGCCCGAGGTGACGGTGGCGGCCGAGGACGCGGAGCGGCTGCGCCCGTTCCTCGGCATCATCGCCGACGAGGTCAACGTCAAGAAGGTGGACCTGACCGAGGACGTCGACGTCCACGGCAAGTTCGAGCTCGTGGTCAACGCGCGGGCCGCTGGCCCCCGTCTCGGCAAGGACGTGCAGACGGTCATCAAGGCGGTCAAGGCCGGGGACTGGTCCGAGGTGGACGGGGTGGTGACGGCAGCGGGCATCGCGCTGCTCCCGTCCGAGTACACCCAGCGCCTGGTCGCCGCCGAGCCCGAGTCCACCGCGGCCCTGCCGGAGAACGCGGGCCTGGTGGTCCTCGATTCGGCGGTCACCGAGGAGCTGGAGGCAGAGGGCTGGGCGAAGGACCGCATCCGCGAGCTGCAGGACGCCCGCCGCGCGGCGGGCCTTGAGGTCTCGGACCGGATCGTCGTCACGCTGCAGGTGCCCGAGGACCGGCTCGACTGGGCGGCCCGGCACCGCGAGCTGATCGCGGGGGAGATCCTCGCGACCAGCCTCGAGCTCGGCGAGGCCAGCGGTCCAGGGGCCGTCGACCTCGGCGAGGGCGCCCGGGTCGTGATCGCCAAGGCGTGAGGCGCGTCGTCGGACGATCTGTCGGTGCTCCGGCGTAGCTTGCCACCCATGAGGCTTGCATCGTGACAACCGGCAAGGAGACGGTCGCGTACGTCCTCGGGCAGCTCGAGCCCCTGGACGTGCGCGCCCGCGCGATGTTCGGCGAGTACGGGTTGTACTGCGACGAGAAGATCGTCGCGCTGATCTGTGACGACACCGTCTTCGTCAAACCGAGCGACGCGGCGCACGAGTACCTCGGTGCGGTGGCGTTGGCCCCGCCGTATCCGGGTGCGAAGGACTACCTGGCGATCCCACAGGAGCGACTGGCCGACACCGACTGGCTGCACGAGTTCATCCAGCGCACCGCCGATGCGCTGCCCCAGCCGAGGAAGAAGAAGCCCCGATCGCGATGACGCTCGCACCACGATGACCGGGCCGACCACCTCGCGCCGCTGGGTGCTGCACCTCGACATGGACGCGTTCTTCGCCTCCGTCGAGCAGCTCACCCGGCCGACGCTGCGTGGCCGGCCGGTGCTCGTCGGCGGGCTGGGCGGGCGCGGGGTGGTCGCGGGTGCCAGCTACGAGGCGCGCGCCTACGGGGCGCGGTCGGCGATGCCGATGCACCAGGCCAGGCGCATGGTCGGCGCGGGCGCGGTGGTGCTGCCGCCGCGCGGCGGCCTCTACTCGATGCTGAGCAAGACGGTCTTCGACGCCCTGCGCACCCGGATGCCGGTGCTCGAGATGATCTCCATGGACGAGGCGTTCGGCGAGCCGCCGGAGCTGGTCGGGGCCGACGCGGAGGCGGTGCGGGTGTTCGCGGAGGAGCTGCGCGCGCTGGTCCGGGACCGGACCGGGCTGGTGGCCTCGATCGGCGCCGGGTCGGGCAAGCAGATCGCCAAGATCGCCTCCGGGCTCGCGAAACCGGACGGGGTCCGGGTGGTCACCCCCGCCGAGCAGCGCGGGCTGTTCGAGGCACTCCCCGTACGGAAGCTGTGGGGGATCGGCCCGGTCGCCGACGAGAAACTGCGCAGGCTCGGGATCGAGACCATCGGTGGGCTGGCCGCCACCTCGTCGACCGAGGTCGTCTCGGTGCTCGGAGCCACGCTGGGGCCGAGCCTGCATCGGCTGGCGCAGGGGATCGACGACCGTCCGGTGGCCGAGCGTGCCGACGCGAAGCAGGTGAGCGCCGAGACCACCTTCGCCGCCGACCTGGTGACACTGGACCAGCTGCGCGCGGCGGTCGAACGCACCGGCGCGGCCGCGCACGCCCGGCTGCTCGGCGACGGCCGGGCGGCCAGGACCGTGGTGTTGAAGCTGAAGAAGTCCGACATGAGCATCGTCACCCGGTCGGCCACCCTGCCGTACGCGACGGCGGACCTGCAGACCCTGGTGGCCACCGCGCAGCGGCAGGTGATCGATCCGCTCGAGCTCGGCCCGGTACGACTGGTCGGGGTCTCGCTCGGGGGGCTCACCTCTGTTCGGCAGGGCTCGCTGTTCCCCGACCTGGACCAGGGCGATGTGATGCTCGTCACAGAAGTGGAGCGACCGGAGGTGGCGCCCGCGCCGGTGGTCGCGGTCGCGGACGCGGCGCGCTGGCGTCCCGGTCAGGATGTCGCGCACCGTGAGTTCGGTCACGGATGGGTGCAGGGCTGCGGACATGGCGTGGTCACGGTTCGTTTCGAGACCCGCTCGACCGGGCCGGGCCTCGCGCGTACCTTTGCCGAAGACGACGACGGACTTGCCCGCGCCGACCCCGAGGCGAGCCTTCATTAAGGATCACCTTATTTTTATGGTGTTGACTACTGTCACAGACAGACTTCGGTGGATGCCATAGTGGACGCAACCGCTGAATCGCTCTGACCACAAACGAGCACCGAGAACATGTTCACCCGAGAAAAGGAAAAGCATTGATGCTCCGCAAGACCCTCATCGCCGGTGTCGCCGTGGCGGCCGCCCTCTCGCTCGCCGCCTGTGGTGACGACACCAAGGAAGCCACGCCCTCCACCACCAAGGCCGCCGCCAGCACCACCGCCGCCACCGGTATCGACTACCCGGCCGCGCCCTCCGCGGTCGAGCTGAACGCGATGCTGGTCAAGGGCCTCGACCCGGCCACCCCGGCCGCCGAGAAGGTCACCCTCGTCCAGGACGGCGAGTCTGACCCGGGCCTGTTCGACGCCGTGGCCGCGGCCGCCAAGCAGTCCAACGCCACCGTCACCGTCGTCGACCCGATCCTCGACAACGGCGACGGCACCCTCACCGCCACCGTCAACATGGACATCGGCGGCCAGGTCAGCGCCGGCACCGCCGGCTTCGTGGTCGAGAACGGCCAGTGGAAGCTGTCGAAGGAGTACGCCTGCAACATCGTCAAGCTGGCGAACCTCACCTCGCCTGCCTGCGTCTGACGCTCAGCTAGAACCGACCGAATGCCGGTGCCCCGCAAGGGGTGCCGGCATTCGGCGTTTACACGGGAGCGGCGGCGACCCGGTCGACGGCGGTACGAGCCAGCCGTGCGAGCAGATCCTGACCGATCGGCTGCTGGCCGGAGGCGACCAGCTGCACGAGGGTCGAGCCGACCTGAGCGATGATCACGTCCGAGGTCATCGTCACCCCGTCGCTGGAGGTCAGCATCCGGATCGCGATCGAGGCGTCGCCAACGGCAGGCTGCTCGAGGCCGCCGACGCGGTACTGCACCTCGAAACCGTCGGCGTCGGTGCCCCGGTACTCGGTACACCCGGAGAGGGTCTCCTGGACGCGGACCAGCGCGCCCGCCGCGCCGCCGTCCGGGTAGCTCGCCGCGTCGATGTCGATGCTGGTGAAGTCGGGACCGCCGAATCGTGCCACCGCGCGCGCCGTCGAACCGGGCGCCTGGTCCGCCACCTCGCGCAGCACGGCCGCGCACGCCTGCGGATCGGTGCTCGACCGGTCGGCGGCGTCGTACTCAGGAGCGGGCGGCAGACCCAGGTCCTGCACGGGATCCGCAAGGGGCGCGAAACCGGCGGGCAGATCGGCGGTGGTGAGCAGGGCCGCCTTGAGCCGGGCCGGGTCGGTGATCGGGCCCGCGCCTGCCGTCGCTGAGGCGGTGACCTGGGCGGGCAGCGGAGGCAACGACGTGGATGCCTCGTCGCCGCCGGACCCCGCGCACCCCGCGAGCAGCGGCAGCGCGGCCGCCGCGCAGGCGAGGGCGCGCGCGGCGCGCATCAACCCGCCCACTGCACGCGGTTGGTGATGGTCTGCCGAAGCGTCGTGGTGCCGTTCGGGTCTCGGTAGCTCTGGTGGCCACCGACGGTGACGTCCCCACCGACGGGCAGCGGCTGATTCAGGTCGACGACCATGGTGCCGGTCCCCGTCATGACGTACGTGTCGATGTTGAGGCTGCTCGACTTGTCCGGCAGGTCCCACACCGGCGACTCGGGCGTCTGCGTCACCGAGACGTCGACGGTGAGCCTGTCCCCGTCCCGCTCGCGCAGGGTCGCGGTCGTCACCTGATCGAGCGCGATCCCGCTCATCACCTGCTGCCGGAGGGTCCAGACCGCCCCGACCCCGATCTCCGCGTCCGGGAACGACACCGTGCGATAGACGGACTGGTAGAAGGCCTGCTCGACGGCGGAGCGGGCGATGTCCCTCGAGTCCGGGTCGGGGGTGATCCGGAGCGAGGTGATGGCCCCGGTCGGCTGAAGGGTGAGGCCCGCGCCCGACCCCTCCGACTCCTTCAGGGCGTCGGACAGCCGGGGGTCCGGGGTGCCGATCGAGCCGAGCGCCAGGTCCACCTGGGCCGCCGGATCGGACTGCTCGCCGCGCACCGTCGCGGTGAGCGGGGTGCGCAGCTCTGGGGTCGAGAAGTCCTGCTGCGGTTGATCGTCGATCTGTTGATAGACCTGCGAACCGGTCGTCAGCGTGGCGTGCTGCTCGGAACCCATCGGCGGGTGCACGGTGACCCGCTGGCGCGGCTCCGCGCCCGGGTCGACGACGGTGGCCGTCACCGCCGAGACCGGGACGGTGACCTCGGTGGCGGACGCGGTGGCGACATCGGTGGGGGCGGCATCACCGCCGGACCCGCACGCGGAGACGAGGGAGGTGAGGGCAAGGGTTGCGGCGACCAGAGCGGTCCGGGCCGTCGCCGTTGCCGGGAGAGCGGACCGAGGAGAGAACACAGGCACCCGACCAGGTTAGCCACGGTTGGGTGTGGTGGGGCCCGACGTGCCGCCGTAAGGGATGATGGCGGGGTGAGTGAAGCGGAAAATGCGGAGAACCCCGACGCCGGGGCCGGCGAGGCAACGGGAGGTGGAACCGCGGTGGTCGCCGCGCAGGCGCCGCTGAGGATGCCGATGCTGGTCGCGATCGCGGCACTGATCCTGGGACTGGACCTCGTCACCAAGATCCTCGCGGTGCGCCACATCAAGCCCGGCGAGCCGATCGAGCTGATCGGTGACGTGGTGACGCTGACCCTGGTCCGCAACCCCGGTGCCGCTTTCTCGATGGCCACCGGGATGACGTGGGTGCTGACCCTGGTCGCCATCGGCGTGGTGATCGGCGTCATCAAGATCGGCCGCACGCTGCGGTCGCCGTGGTGGGCGCTCGGCCTCGGCCTTGTGCTCGGCGGCGCGCTCGGCAACCTGATCGACCGGATCTTCCGGGCCCCCGGCCCGCTGCAGGGCCACGTCGTCGACTTCGTGTCGGTCGGCTGGTGGCCGGTGTTCAACGTCGCCGACTCGGCCATCGTCTGTGGCGCGATCCTGCTGGTCGTGCTCACCCTGTTCGGGTTCGAACCGGACGGCACAAGGGCGGGCGCCGATTCGGACGCCACCGCCGACTCCGACCTCGAGGCCGGCAAGGCGGCGGGCGCATGAGGGAGACACGGTCGATGCCCGTACCGGACGGGCTCGAGGGCATGCGCGTCGATGCGGGCCTGGCCCGGCTGCTCGGACTGTCGCGGACCGCGGTCGCGGCGCTCACCGACGAGGGTGCGGTCCTGCTCGACGGCACCGCGGTCGGCAAGTCGGACCGGCTGCCCGCCGGCGCCTGGCTCGAGGTGGAGCTGCCCGAACCCGCGCGGCCGCTGACGGTGGAGGCGCAGCCGGTCGAGGGCATGGAGATCCTGTACTCCGACGACGACGTCGTGGTGGTGGACAAGCCGGTCGGCGTCGCCGCGCACGCGAGTGTCGGCTGGACCGGACCGACGGTCATCGGCGGGCTCGCCGCGGCGGGCTTCCGCATCTCCACCTCCGGCGCCCACGAGCGGCAGGGCATCGTGCACCGGCTCGACGTCGGTACGTCGGGGGTGATGGTGGTCGCGACGAGTGAGCGCGCGTACACGCTGCTCAAGCGCGCGTTCAAGCAGCGCACCATCGACAAGCGGTACCACGCGCTGGTCCAGGGCCACCCCGACCCGAGCAGCGGCACGATCGACGCGCCGATCGGACGGCACCGCAGCAACGACTGGAAGTTCGCGGTCACCGCGGACGGCAAGCCCAGCGTCACGCATTACGACACGGTGGAGGCGTTCCAGGCCGCCAGCCTGCTCGACATCCACCTGGAGACCGGGCGCACGCACCAGATCCGGGTGCATTTCGCGGCGCTCCGGCACCCGTGCTGCGGCGACCTGACCTACGGCGCCGACCCCCGCCTCGCGGAGCGGCTCGGCCTGGAACGGCAGTGGCTGCACGCCCGCGCGCTCGGGTTCGCGCACCCCGCGGACGGCCGCTGGATGGAGATCACCAGCGACTACCCGAAGGATCTCCAGTACGCCCTCGAGGTCCTCAGGAGTGCGTGACCGGGCCGGGGCGGTCGTGGCGGTCTGCTGCGTTCTCGCCCTGGCGGTGCTGGTCGTGGTGCTCGGCCTCGCCAACCCGCCGCGGCCGACGTCGATCGCGACCGACCGGCTCGGTCCAGACGGCGGCGAGGCGGTCACCGGGTACCTCGATCGAGCGGCCGACTCGGTCGGCGGTTCCGACACCGAGCAGCACTGGGCGTTGGTCTCGCTCGGCCCCGAGGCGACAGTGGATCAGGCGTACCTCCTCGCCGACGGCGTCCGTATCTCCCAGGTCCTGTTCCGGGTGCCGGTCGAACGGGTGCAGACGCCGCTGATCGTCGTTGACGTGCCTGCGGACGAGGCGGCGGTGCGCCGCTCCCCGCTGGTCGCGGCCGGCCGATTGCAGGGTTCGGCGGGGGAGTGGGACCGGCAGGCCCGCATCGATGCCGTGTCGGCCGGGCGCCTCGCGGACGGGTGCGCCTGCGTGGTCGGGATGACCGTGCGCGGCGACCTCGCGCAGCTCCGCGCCCTGGCGGCACGGCCAGCGGTCCGGGCCGTGGAGGCGCTGCCCGCGGACGCCGAGTACGGGCGGTTCGCGGTCACCCCGCTGCTGCCCGAGCACGTCGACGTGGTGCTGCCCGGCCCGGACGACGGTGAGGTCCCGGCGCGGTGAGGTCCTCGCCCAGATCGGACGGCGAACTCGGAGTCGCGGCGGCCGTCGGGGCGCACCTGATGTGGGGGATGTTCCCGATCTTCTTCGGGCTGCTCGCCCCGGCCGGTGCGGTCGAGATCCTCGCGCACCGGATGCTGTGGACGCTGCTGGCGATGTTGATGATCGGCGCGCTGCTGCGGCGGCTGTCGCGGCTGCGCACCCTCACCCCGAAGGCCGCGGTGATCGTGGCGGGGGCCGCGCTGATGATCTCGGTCAACTGGGGCACCTACATCTACGGCGTCCTGTCGGGGAGGGTGGTCGAGACCGCGCTCGGATACTTCGTCAACCCGCTGGTCAGCGTGCTGCTCGGGATGATCGTCTTCCGGGAGCGGGTCAATCGGTGGCAGGCGGCCGCCCTCGCCCTCGCGGCGGTCGCGGTGCTGGTGCTCACCCTCGACTACGGCAGGCCGCCGTGGATCGCCCTCGTCCTGGCCATGAGCTTCGGCGCCTACGGCTTGCTCAAGAAGGTGGTCCCGCTCGACCCGGTGACCAGCCTGACCGCCGAGGGTGTCGTCACGGCGCCGTTCGCGATCGGGTACCTGGTCTTCCTCTCCGTCACCGGCACGGGCACGTTCGTCGGCCACGGCGCGGGCCACACGCTGCTCCTGATGGCCGCGGGCGTGGTGACGGCGGTGCCCCTGCTGCTGTTCGGTGCCGCAGCGAAGCGGGTGCCACTGGTCGCCCTCGGGATCATCCAGTACCTGACCCCGTCGCTGCAGATGCTCTGGGGTGTCGCGGTGCTGCACGAGGACATGCCGGGCTCGCGGTGGGCGGGATTCGCGCTGATCTGGCTGGCACTGTTGATCTTCACCACCGACGCGGTGCGGCGGGTGCGCCGGTCCCGCCGCACGGTCCTGGTCCCGGCGCGCTGATCGTCGGTGCTTCGAGCGCGAGGCACTACGGCGCGGTGTGCGCCTTCAGGAACTCGACGGTCCGCTCCAGCGCCCTCGTGCCGTCCTCGTTGTCCAGATCGAACTGGTACTCGTGCGGCAGCGCGGGCTCGTGGTCCTCGGGATAGAACACCGTGGTGACGTCGACGCCGAGCCCGCCGAGCTCGGCCGCCAACGGCTTGGACTGCTCGTCGGTCAGCGGATCGCCGTTGCCGCCGCTGATGTAGGTGGGCGGGAACCCGTCGGTGACGTGGCGCATCGTCGACATCTGTCCGATCGCCGTCGAATCCTCGAAATCGCGGCTGCCGGTGTACGCCCAGAGCGACTGGTCCGCGCCCCAGCCGACGATGCCGGACCCGCCCGTCATCTTCCCGACGTCGTAGATCCCGCAGTTCAGCACGACACCGCGCAGCTGCTCGGGGCGCAGCGCCGGGGTGATGTCGAGCTCGCGCGCGTACTCGGGGTCGGTGACGAGGGCGGCCAGCTGGCTGGAGAGCTGGGCGCCTGCCGAGTCGCCCGCCAGCACGACGCGGCTCGGATCGATGTGCAGGCGCTCGGCGTTCGCGACGGCGTAAGCGTGCGCGTCGTTGAGCTGGTGCACCGCGGTCGGATAGGTGTGCTCCGGTCCCAGCGAATAGTCGAGGGAGACGACCGTGAACCCCCGCTCCGCGAGCAGTTGGTAGTACGCGGCGTAGTGCGACTTGTCGCCGGAGATCCAGGCGCCGCCGTGGGTCCAGATCACCGTCGGCAGCGGCTCGGTGGTCGTCTCGGGGAAGTAGACGTCGAGCAGGGCGTCGGGGTCGCCGTCCCGGTACTGCTGATCGGTGATCGAGGCGATGCCCTGCGGGGCGTGCTTCTCGAGGGCACTGGTGGTCTTCGCCGCGCCGCGGTCGAACACGAAGCGGACGACCATGCTGCCGGGCCACGGGCTGACCGTGAAGGCGACGACCGCGGCGAGGACGAGCGCGAGCAGCACACCGACGACCCACAGAATCCGCCGTTTCCATCGCGAGCGCGGTCGGGCGCTCGGGGAGGGCGATTCGCTCTGGGTGTCGATGGTCACAGACTCTCCTCGGTGGGTCGGCGCCAGTATCTCCGATCGAGGTGAGGGGCCGTGGCCAACACGCCGCCCGCCGCGCTCCGCCCCGGCGCGGGTGACCGAAGCTGTCGGCCCCAGCGCCTACACTCGGTTCGCTAGTTATGAGGTCGCTGAAATCATCGGGGCACTCCAAGTCCTTCGAGAGCTAGAGAGGCGTTCGTGGCTGACTCGTTCGTTCATCTGCACAACCACACCGAGTACTCGATGCTCGACGGGGCGGCCAAGGTCGGTCCGATGTTCAAAGAGGCTCAGCGGTTGGGCATGACCGCGGTCGGGATGACCGACCACGGCAACATGTTCGGTGCCAGCGAGTTCTACAACGAGGCGAAGAAGCACGACATCACGCCGATCATCGGGATCGAGGCGTACATCGCCCCTGAGTCCCGCTTCAATACCAAGCGCGTCCTCTGGGGCGACCGGAGCCAGAAGTCCGACGACGTGTCCGGTAGCGGCGCGTACACCCACATGACGATGCTCGCGGAGAACGCGACCGGCGTGCGGAACCTGTTCAAGCTGTCCTCGCGGGCCTCGATCGAGGGCCAGCTCGGCAAGTGGGCCCGGATGGACGAGGAGATCATCGCCGAGCATCACGAGGGGATCATCGCGACCACCGGATGCCCTTCCGGTGAGGTGCAGACCCGGCTGCGTCTCGGCCACGACCGCGAGGCCCTCGAGGCCGCCGCGAAGTGGCAGGAGATCTGGGGCAAGGACAACTTCTTCCTCGAGCTGATGGACCACGGCCTGTCCATCGAGCGTCGCGTGCGCGAGGGACTGCTCGACATCGGTCGCCAGCTCGGCATTCCGCCGCTCGCGACCAACGACTGCCACTACGTCACCAAGGACGCGGCCGAGAACCACGAGGCGCTGCTCTGTATCCAGACCGGCAAGACGCTCAGCGACCCCACCCGGTTCAAGTTCGACGGCGACGGCTACTACCTCAAGTCGGCCGAGGAGATGCGCGCGATCTGGGACGACGAGGTGCCAGGCGCCTGCGACTCGACCCTGCTGATCGCCGAGCGCATCCAGCCCTACGACGAGGTCTGGAAGCACCGCGATCGGATGCCGATCTTCCCGGTGCCCGAGGGTGAAACCCAGGCGAGCTGGCTGCGCAAAGAGGTGCTGACCGGACTGGACCGCCGATTCCCGGCCGGCCCGCCGCAGGAGTACCTGGCTCGCGCGGATTATGAGATCGACGTCATCAACGAGATGGGTTTCCCGGCCTACTTCCTGGTGGTCGGCGACCTCATCAACCACGCCAAGGAGGTCGGCATCCGGGTCGGCCCCGGCCGAGGCAGTGCGGCCGGCTCGCTCGTCGCCTACGCGATGGGCATCACCAACATCGACCCGATCCCGTACGGGCTGCTGTTCGAGCGGTTCCTGAACCCCGAGCGCGTCTCGATGCCCGATATCGACATCGACTTCGATGATCGCCGCCGCGGCGAGATGGTCCGCTACGCCACCGAGAAGTGGGGCAGCGACCGGGTCGCCCAGGTGATCACGTTCGGCACCATCAAGACGAAGGCCGCGATCAAGGACTCGGCCCGCGTCCAGTTCGGCCAGCCGGGCTTCGCGATCGCCGACCAGATCACCAAGGCGCTGCCGCCGCCGATCATGGCGAAGGACATCTCGGTCTCGGGAATCACCGACCCGGAACACGAGCGCTACAAGGAGGCCGTCGAGGTCCGGGCGCTGATCGACTCGAACCCGGATGTCGCGAAGATCTATCAGACCGCCAAGGGTCTGGAGGGCCTGATCCGCAACGCGGGCGTGCACGCCTGCGCGGTGATCATGTCGTCCGAGCCGCTCACCGACGCGATCCCGGTGTGGAAACGCGCGCAGGACGGCGCCATCATCACCGGCTGGGACTACCCGTCGTGTGAGGACATCGGTCTGCTCAAGATGGACTTCCTGGGTCTGCGGAACCTGACGGTCATCGGTGACGCGCTCGAGAACATCAAGGCGAACCGGGGCATCGACCTCGACCTCGACACCATCCCGATGGACGATCCGGCGACCTACGAGCTGCTCTCCCGTGGCGACACCCTCGGAGTGTTCCAGCTCGACGGCGGCGGGATGCGCGAGCTGCTGAAGCTGATGCAGCCGACCGGGTTCGGCGACATCGTCGCCGCCCTCGCGCTCTACCGTCCCGGCCCGATGGGCATGAACGCCCACACCTCCTACGCGAAGCGCAAGAATGCGCTGGAGGAGGTCAGCCCGATTCACCCGGAGCTGGAGGAGCCGCTCAAGGACATCCTCTCGGAGACCTACGGGCTGATCATCTACCAGGAGCAGATCATGCACCTGGCGCAGAAGGTGGCGGGGTACTCGCTGGGCCAGGCCGACCTGCTGCGCCGCGCGATGGGCAAGAAGAAGCTCTCGGAACTGGAGAAGGCGTACGCCGGATTCCGTCAGGGCATGCTCGACAACGGTTTCGGTGAGGCCGCCATCAAGGCGCTGTGGGACACGGTGCTGCCGTTCGCAGGCTACGCCTTCAACAAGTCGCACTCCGCCGGCTACGGCCTGGTCTCGTACTGGACGGCGTACCTCAAGGCCAACTATCCGGCCGAGTACATGGCCGGACTGCTCACCTCGGTCGGCGACGACAAGGACAAGTCCGCGATCTATCTGGCGGACTGCCGGAAGATGGGCATCACCGTGCTGCCGCCGGACGTGAACGAATCGGCGGTCAACTTCGCCTCGGTGGGCAGCGACATCCGATTCGGCATGGGCGCCGTGCGCAACGTCGGCGCGAACGTGGTGGCCTCGATCATCAACGCGCGCACCGAGAAGGGGAAGTTCACCGATTTCTCCGACTATCTCAACAAGATCGATGTGATCGCCTGCAACAAGAAGGTCACCGAGTCGCTGATCAAGTCGGGGGCCTTCGATTCGCTCGAGCATCCCCGAAAGGGCCTGTTCCTGATTCACACCGACGCCATCGAGTCGGTGCTCGGCACCAAGAAGGCCGAGGCGGTCGGGCAGTTCGACCTGTTCGGGGACGCGGGCGGTGCCGATGAGTCGCTGTCTTCGGTCTTCGCCATCCGGGTTCCGGAGGAGGAGTGGGAAACCAAGCACCGTCTCGCGCTGGAGCGGGAGATGCTGGGGCTCTATGTCTCCGGGCATCCTCTCAACGGGGTCGAGCACATCCTCCGGCAGCAGTCCGACACGTCGATCGCGTCGATCCTCGAGGGCGAGGTCAAGGACGGCGCCCAGGTGACCCTGGGCGGCATCATCGCCTCCGTGGACCGGCGGGTGAACAAGAACGGTCTGACGTGGGCCATCATCCAGCTCGAGGACCTCGTCGGCGGTATCGAGGTGCTGTTCTTCCCGCAGGCCTACTCGGTCTACGGCATGGACATCTCGGAAGACGCCATCGTGCTGGTGAAGGCGAGGGTCTCGATCCGTGACGACCGGATGTCGCTGATCGGCAACGACCTCGCGGTGCCGGACCTGTCCGCGGTCGGGGTGGCGAAGCCGGTGGCGGTGAGCCTGCCGACGAGGCTGTGCACCGAGGACAAGGTCGGCGCGCTCAAGCAGGTGCTGACCCGGCACCCGGGCACCTCGGACGTGCACCTGCGACTGATCAGCGGCGACCGCATCACCACCCTCAAGCTGGACGACAGCCTGCGAGTGGAGCCGTCCTCCGCGTTGATGGGCGACCTGAAGGCGTTGCTCGGGCCGGGCTGCCTGGCCGGCTGAGCCGGACCGGGGAGCGCCGCATTGCGGCAGATCGACCTGGATACCTTTACGGCGTAAGGCGTTGTTGATCCCGATTGCTTACCCCGTAAGGAGTTGAGTTCGGTGAGTGTAGTTGCAGGTCACGGCGATGCCGCCCGATCGATGGCGCTGCTGTGGCGGGCGCCAGACGTCCCGAGATCCGCGCCGGGTCCGAGGCAGGCACTGACCGTGGACGAGATCGTCGCGGCGGCGATCGAGGTGGCGGACGAGGCCGGGATGGACGGGCTGTCCATGCGCGCGGTCGGCGCGCGGCTCGGGCGCACGGCGATGGCGCTGTACACCTACGTGCCGAGCAAAGCGGAGTTGGTGGACCTTATGTACGACCGGGCGCACGGCGAGCTGCCGACCCACTACGACCTCGCGGATGGGTGGCGTCCGGCAGTCACATCGTGGGCAAGGGACCTGTGGGCCTTCTACATCCGGCATCCGTGGACCCTCACGGTCTCCTATGCGCGCCCGGTGCTCGGGCCCGACGAGCAGGCCGTCCTCGAGGCGCTGGTGCGGATCCTGTTCGAGGCCGGACTGTCCGCCCGGGTCCTGCGCCGCGTCGTCGGCGCGCTGTTCCACTTCGTGCGCGGGGCCGCCGCGGCCGTCGCCGATTCGCGTCGGGCGGCCGTCGCGACCGGAATGTCGGACGATCAGTGGTGGTCGACGCGGTCCGCGCTGCTGCAGCAGGTGGCGCCAGATTTTGCCGAACGCTTTCCGATGCTGGTGCGGCTCGGGGTCGAGGCCGCCGCGGAGGAGCGGGATGCATTCGGGGAAGGCGGTCGGGCGCCGGACCTCGAGGACGAGGCGACGCGAAACTTCGCCGTCGGGCTCGATGTGCTGCTGGACGGCATCGAGCGCAACGGCTCGGCCCAGGTGGCGGTGGTTAGCGGCCGGACCGCGTGACCCGGTCGCCTGCCCCGTACAGGCGGCGCGCCCACCACACGACCACGGTGGCTGCGGCGGCCGCCAGCACGGCGGGCTGCATCGCCTGGGTGATGACGAGCAGGGCGACGAACACCAGCAGGCCCGCGGCCAGCGCCTCGAGCTTGTACAGCGGCCACTCGGTACCCGCCAGATTCACCGAGGCGCCACGGCCGCGCACGCTTCGGTGCGGCGTGGTGGCGAAGTCGGCGGTGGTCATGAGTTCAGGCTACTAGGAGATCGAAGTTCGGTCCAACGAACACTTGAGTTCGCCATGCTGAGTTCGGCCCGTCGGGCTGCACCGCGGTGGCCGGAGGTGTTCACTGGTGGCATGCCGCTGACAGGAGAATACGAGCCCAGTCCGACGAAGTGGTCCGCCGATCAGGCCGCGCTGTACGAGAGCTCCGGTGGGACCAAGGGCACGACCATGCAGGGCAAGCCGGTGGTCTTGCTCACCACCAAGGGCGCCAGATCCGGCAAGCTCCGCAAGGCCCCGCTGATGCGCGTCGAGCACGAGGGGGAGTACGCGATCGTCGCCTCGCTCGGCGGCGCTCCGAAGCATCCGGTCTGGTACCACAACGTCATCGCGGATCCCCACGTCGAACTGCAGGACGGCCCTGACAAGCGGGACATGATCGCCCGCGAGGTGACCGGCGACGAGAAGGCCGTGTGGTGGGAGCGTGCCGTCGCGGTGTGGCCCGACTACGCGGAGTACCAGAAGAAGACCGACCGCCAGATCCCCGTATTCGTGCTCACCCCTCAGTAGCAGGAGGGCCGCCGTGGCCGCGGAGACCGTTGCAGACCAGATCGTGTCCCAGCTCGTCGCCGCGGGTGTCCGCCGGATCTACGGCATCGTGGGTGACAGCCTCAATCCGATCGTCGACGCGGTCCGCCGCACCGGCGGCGCTGGCGCGGGTGGAATCGACTGGATCCACGTCCGGCACGAGGAGGCGGCGGCCTTCGCGGCGTCAGCCGAAGCGCAGATCACGGGCGAGCTGGCCGTCTGCGCGGGATCCTGCGGGCCCGGCAACCTGCACCTGATCAACGGGCTGTACGACGCGAACAGGTCGGGGGCGCCGGTGCTCGCCATCGCCTCGCACATCCCGAGCACTCAGATCGGTACCGGCTACTTCCAGGAGACCCACCCGGACCGGCTCTTCGTCGACTGCTCGCAGTACGCGGAGATGATCAGCACCCCGGCGCAGTCGCCGCGGATCGTGCACACCGCGATGCAGCACGCGCTCGGCCGGTCGGGGGTCGCGGTGATCACGGTGCCCGGCGACATTGCCGACTATCCGGCCGCGGGCATCCCGCCGACGCTGGTCAAGACGCGGCCGCCCGCGGTCGTGCCCGCAGACATCGATGTCCGGGCACTCGCCGACGCGATCAACGACGCCGAGCGGGTCGCGATCTTCGCAGGGGCGGGAGTCCGCGGGGCGAGGGACGAGCTGCTGGCGCTCGCCGACACCGTTGCCGCGCCGATGGGCCACACGCTGCGCGGCAAGGAGTGGATCCAGTACGACAACCCGTTCGACGTCGGCATGACCGGCCTGCTCGGCTACGGCGCCGCGCACGACGGCATGCACGGGGCGGACCTGCTGCTCCTGGTGGGCACCGACTTCCCGTACGACCAGTTCCTGCCCGACGACGTCCGCACCGCGCAGATCGACGTCGCCAGGGAAAGGCTGGGCAGGCGCACGAGCCTCGATCTCGCGGTACACGGCGACACGGTCAGCACGCTGCGGGCGCTGAACCCCCTGGTGCACCGCAAGACCGACCGGGAGTTCCTCGAACGGTCGCTCGATCGGCACCGCACCCTGATGGAAAAGGTGGTCGGGGCGTACACCAGCCCGGTCAAGCAGCGCACGCCGATCCATCCTGAATATGTGGCGTCGATCCTCGACGACCTCGCGGCGGAGGATGCGGTGTTCACCGCCGACACCGGGATGTGCAACGTGTGGACCGCGCGCTACCTGAACCCGAACGGGTCGCGGCGTTTCCTGTCGTCGGCGTTGCACGGCTCGATGGCCAACGCACTCCCGCACGCGATCGGAGCGCAGCTCGCCGCGCCCGACCGGCAGGTGATCTCGGTGTCAGGAGACGGCGGGTTGTCGATGCTGCTCGGCGAGCTCGTCACCGTCGCGTCGTTTCGGATCCCCGTCAAGATCGTGGTGTTCAACAATTCGACCCTTGGGATGGTCAAGCTCGAGATGCTGGTCGACGGGCTGCCCGACTTCGGGGTGGACGTGCCTCCGGTCGACTACGCCGCCGTCGCGAACGCCCTCGGCATCTTCTCCCGGAGGATCGAGGACCCGGAGGAGATCGAGACCGGACTGCGGGAGGCGCTGGCGCACCCGGGGCCCGCGTTGGTCGACCTCGTGACCGATCCGAATGCGCTGTCGCTGCCGCCGACGATCACCGGCGGGCAGGTCAAGGGCTTCGCCCTCGCCATGTCGAAGATGGTGATGAACGGCGGGGTCGGTGAGGCCGTGCAGATGGCGAAATCCAATCTGCGGAACATCCCCAGGCCCTCACAGTTCGACCCCCGGGGCTGAGATGCCGGGTCGGGTCGCCGACCCGCGGGCGCAGGTGGCAGCATATTGAGGTGTCGAAATCCCCGGAACTCGCCGACCTGATGGCCACTCTGCCGCTCGATGCGGATGAGATCGATGCTGCCCAGAGGCGAATTTCCGACGTCGTCGCGGTGACCCCGCTCCAGTTCAGCGAGCGGCTGTCGGCGGCAACGGGCGCCAAGGTGTACCTCAAGCGCGAGGACCTGCAGGTCGTCCGGTCGTTCAAGCTGCGCGGTGCCTACAACCTGATGGTCCAGCTCACGGCGCAGGAGCGGGAGTCGGGCGTGGTGTGTGCCAGCGCAGGCAACCACGCCCAGGGCGTGGCCTACGCGTGCCGGACGATGCAGATCCGCGGTCGGATCTACGTGCCCGCGAACACCCCGCGGCAGAAGCGGGACCGGATCAAGGCGCACGGCGGCTCGTTCGTCGAGTTGATCGCCACCGGCAAGACCTATGACGCGGCCGCGGCAGCGGCCAAGGACGACGTCGCGCGGACCGGCGCGACAATGGTGCCGCCCTTCGACGATCCGCGGACAGCGGCCGGTCAGGGCACCATCGCCGCCGAGATCGTCGAACAGCTCGGCGAGGAGCCGGGCACGGTGATCGTCCCGGTCGGCGGCGGAGGACTGATCGCGGGAATCGCAACGTACCTGCACGAGCGTTCGCCGCACACCGCGATCGTCGGTGTCGAGCCGAGCGGCGCCGCATCGATGACCGCGGCGCTGGTCGCGGGCGGGCCGGTGACGCTGCCCGAGATCGACCCCTTCGTGGACGGAACGGCCGTCCGTCGGATCGGCGACCTGCCGTTCGAGGTGATGGCCGCGCTGGGCGCAGGCATCGTCTCGCACGGTTCGCTGCCGCTGATGGCTCAGCCGCGCTCCGGCATCGCGGGCGAAGGTACCTTCGCGATGATCCACACAGACGAGGGAGCGGTCTGCACTGCGCTGCTTGGCCTCTACCAGAACGAGGGCATCATCGCCGAGCCGTCGGGTGCGCTGTCGGTGGCGGCACTGGAGCTGGTGAAGGTCGAGCCGGGGAGCACGGTGGTCTGCCTGATCTCAGGCGGCAACAACGACGTGTCGCGCTATGGCGAGATCCTCGAGCGTTCGCTGGTCCACCTCGGGCTCAAGCATTATTTTCTTGTTGACTTTCCGCAGGAGCCGGGTTCGCTGCGTCGGTTCCTCGACGAGGTGCTCGGTCCCGAGGACGACATCACCCTCTTCGAATACGTCAAGCGGAACAACCGTGAGACCGGTGAGGCGCTGGTGGGCATCGAGCTCGGCTCGGCCTCGGGCCTGGACTCGCTCCTGGGGCGAATGCACGGCTCCGGCATGCACGTCGAGCAGCTCGAGCCCGGCTCGCCTGCCTACCGCTACCTCACGTAGGCAGGGCGTGAGTCGGGCCGACGGTCGGGTCAGGGGAGGGTTCGCACGAAGTCGAAGAAGGCGGGTGCCAAAGCGGGATTCGCGTTGCTCGACCCGCTGATGGCGCCTGCCGCGCCGCCGATCACGGCCCCGGGGATGCATCCGACGAACAGGAACAGGACGCAGCCGACCACGGCTCCGACGCCGGCCCCGATGTTCGCGTTGATGTTTCCACCACCCATCCAACCGATCTCGAACTGCGTGACCAGGTTGTCGTAGGCCGTCTGGCTGTACACCTCGTGGGGTTCGAGCACCCCGGTCAGCGGATCCGGGCCCTCGGGGGCCTGGTAGGTGATGGTCGTGTCATCCGGGGGTGGCGGTGCGGCGTAGGAAGTACCGGCGCCGATCCCCATCGTCGCGATGACCAATACGGAGAGCGTCGTGCCTTTGTGAAGTTTCACTTGGGGGCTCCTCTCATTCCAAGGAGACGGCCCCGATCTGGTCTAAGACCGTCCGGAACATCGCTTCGAATGATAACCGCCGACCTGCCCGAATGGCCATCCTCCAGATGTCCACGATCGCGATCACGAACGGCGACCAAAGGTGCCGAAACCGCCTCTGAGCAGTGCAATCCCGGCTAATGTGATGGGACGCAGGAGGCGGCATCTGATGCCCGAACGGGCTCCTGTCATAACTGCCGGCGAGGGTGCGCCGCCGGCCCGAAACTCCGCGTGCTGACCGAAGGTGAACTGGCACAGGGCAACCCGCCTCTGCCGACCGGGTGTGCGGGCGTCACCCGGCCTTCCACCGGCTGAACCACGGTTCGACAATCGTTCGGATCGGTCGCGCGATCGTCTGGCCGTAGGTCCCGAACAGCTCGTCCCTGGAGTCGAACGTGCCGAGGTTCGCTGCCACGAACCCGGATAGGTCCAGGCATGACCGCGACGACCGACCGCCCCAGTTGATGGGGGCCCGTGCGAGCGCATCGAACAGTGTCTCCTCACCGCTGTTGGCGAACGGCTCCGCATCGACCGTGCAGTCGCCGCCGTCGAAGACCTCGGATGCGTCGAGCCACCGGCCGTCGACCAGGAACTCCGGCCAGGCGAGCAGGACTCGATCGGGAACGAGGTTGTGCAGGTGTCGGAAACGGGGGTACCAGAACTCGCCGTGCAGGACCAGGCCGCGAACCCTGGTGTGGATCGAATGCCGACGGGCCAGCCCTTCGACGACCGCCAACCGCTGACTGCACGATCCGCGACCACGGCGAATCGTCGTCGACATCGGCTGCTGGTCATCGAGTGCGTAGACGCCACGCACCTCGCGCCGGACGCAGGTGTGCGCGGTTCGGAGAAAGGAAGTCGGCGTCGTCGAAGCCTCCGGCTTGAGGAGGACGCGGCCGTAGAGCAGCTCGGCATCGTGCGAGTGCCAGTTCAGGATCGGGGTCGCGGTCACGGACCCGGATGAGTCGGCGGCCGTGGTGGGCGCCAGAGGCCTACCGCGCCACGTGGTCACCGCGCTGCACGTCATCTCGCGACGATAGCGCTCTGGTCCCCGCCCGCTCGGCCCGGTACGCCTGCGCAGACGCCCTGATGTGGCGCACACTTGTCCCAGATCGTGAACTCGAAGCCGTCCCCGGAGGTGTGGGAATCCATGGCAGTCGAACTACTCGAGAACTACGTCAACGGTCGCTTCGTCGCCTCCACGGCAACGGATTCGATCGAGGTGGTCAATCCGGTGGACGAGACGGTGGTCGCGAGGGCGCCGATCTCCACCAAGGCCGATATCGATGCCGCCGTCGCAGCAGCCAGGACGGCCTTCACGTCGTGGGGGCGGACCACCCCTGGTGTCCGGCAGGCCGCGCTTCTCGCGCTCGCCGATGCGATCGAGGCACACAGCGACGAGCTCGTCGATGCCCAATGCCGCAACACCGGCCAGCCAAGGGCGGTCATCGCCGCCGACGAGGTGAAGGTCGGCGCGGATCAGCTCCGGTTCTTCGCGGGCGCGGCCCGCATGCTCGAGGGCAAGTCCGCGGGCGAGTACATGGACGGGTTCACCTCGTACATCCGGCGCGAGCCGATCGGCGTCGTCGGTCAGGTGACGCCGTGGAACTACCCGTTCCTGATGGCGATCTGGAAGATCGGGCCCGCGGTCGCCGCCGGGAACACGGTGGTGCTCAAGCCGAGCGACACCACCCCCGAGAGCACGCTGGTTCTCGCCCGGCTCTCGAAGGGGATCCTGCCCGACGGCGTGCTGAACGTCGTGCTCGGCAACGGCGGCACCGGCGCGACCCTCGTCGAGCATCCCGACCTCGGTCTGGTCTCGATCACCGGGTCGGTCCGCGCGGGTATCGCGGTGGCGGTGTCGGCGGCGAAGCAGGTCAAGCGCGCGCACCTCGAACTCGGGGGCAAGGCTCCCGCGGTGGTGTTCGCGGACGTCGACGTCGACAAGGCCGCGGGTGGGATCGCGGAGGCGGCGTTCTTCAACGCGGGCCAGGACTGTACGGCCGTGACGAGGGTGCTGGTGCACGAGTCGATCCACGACGAGTTCGTCGATGCGCTGGTGTCCAAGGCGACGGGCATCAAGACCGGGCTGCCCACCGACCCGGACACCTTCTACGGGCCGCTCAACAACGTCAACCACTTCACTGCCGTGACCGGCAAGATCGCCGCGCTGCCCGGCCACGCGAGGATCGTCACCGGGGGAAAGCGGCTGGGGGAGAAGGGTTTCTTCCTCGAGCCGACAGTGGTCACCGGCGTGCGACAGGACGACGACATCGTGCAGGAGGAGACCTTCGGCCCGGTGCTGACCGTGCAGTCCTTCACCGACGAGGAACAGGCCGTCGAACTCGCGAACGATGTCCGGTTCGGTCTCGCCTCGAGCGTGTGGACGAGAGACCACGGGACGGTCCAGCGGATGTCCGCCGCACTCGATTTCGGGGCGGTGTGGATCAACTGCCACATCCAGCTGGTGGCGGAGATGCCGCACGGCGGCTTCAAGTACTCCGGATACGGCAAGGACCTCTCGGCCTACGGGGTCGAGGACTACACGCGCGTCAAGCACGTCATGAGTTCCCACGACTGAGCACGAAGCGACTCCGCTCCGCACACTCGAGGACTGCCACGATGGATGCACTCCGGTACCGATTGCCGCAGGAGCGGACGCTCCGCACGCCACTGCCCGGTCCGAGATCGCAGGCCCTCACCGCGCGCCGCAAGGCCTCCGTGGCGGCGGGGGTCGGGTCGAGCGTTCCCGTCTATGCGGCGGACGCCGACGGCGGCGTGCTCGTCGACGTGGACGGGAACTCGTTCATCGATCTGGGGGCCGGCATCGCGGTCACCAGTGTTGGTGCCTCCAACCCTGCGGTCGCACAGGCGGTCTCCGAGCAGGCAGCGCATTTCGCGCACACCTGTTTCATGGTCACCCCGTACGAGGGATACATCGGGGTCGCGGAGGCATTGGCCGCGCTGACACCCGGCACTCACCAGAAGCGGTCGGTGCTGTTCAATTCCGGCGCGGAAGCGGTGGAGAACGCGGTCAAGGTGGCGAGGCTGGCGACCGGCAGGAACGCCGTCATCGCCTTCGACCATGCCTACCACGGACGCACGAATCTGACGATGGCGTTGACCGCGAAGGCGATGCCCTACAAGGCGAACTTCGGTCCGTTCGCCCCGGAGATCTACCGGATGCCGATGTCGTATCCGTTCCGCGACGAGGCCGGACTCAGTGGCGGCGAGTCGGCGCGCCGGGTCATCAGTCAGATCGAGAAGCAGATCGGTGCCGACACGGTGGCCGCGATCATCATCGAACCGATCCAGGGCGAGGGCGGGTTCATCGTGCCCGCGCCGGGATTCCTACCCGCACTGGTCGAATGGGCACGCTCGAACGGGGTCGTCTTCATCGCCGACGAGGTGCAGACCGGATTCGCCCGCACCGGCGCATGGTTCGCGAGCGAGGACGAGGCCATCGTGCCGGACATCATCACGATGGCCAAGGGCATCGCGGGTGGCTTGCCGCTCGCCGCGATCACCGGCAGGGCCGAGCTGCTCGACGCGGTGCATCCCGGCGGGCTAGGCGGCACCTACGGAGGCAACCCGATCGCATGCGCGGCCGCGCTCGCCTCGATCGAGTCGATGCGCGAGCTGGACCTGGCAGGGCGGGCCCGGCAGATCGGTGAGCTGACGCAGCGCCGGCTGCGGGCGCTTGCGGCCGAGGTCGGGGTGATCGGCGAGGTGCGGGGCCGCGGGGCCATGCAGGCGATGGAGTTGGTCCGGCCGTCCGGCATCGAGCCGGACCCGGATATCACCAAGGCCATTGCGGCACAGGCGCTCGAGCAGGGCGTCATCGTGCTCACCTGCGGCACCTACGGCAACGTGATCCGGCTGCTCCCGCCGCTGGTGATCGGCGAGGAACTGCTCGGCGAGGCCCTTGACGTGCTCGAAACCATCATCCGATCTCTGGCAGGGAGCAACCGTGGCTGACGACACTCATCCGCTCGACCCGCTCGCGTCCCAGGAGTTCGCCGCGGTCGCGGCGGTACTCGCCCGCGAGCACGGGGTCGGACCGGGCTGGCGGTACGCCTCGATCGAGCTCGCCGAGCCGTCGAAGGCCGAGATCGCCGCCTTCGATGCGGATGGGACGGCCCCCGATCGCCGCGCGCACGTGGTGTGTTTCGAGCGGGCCGAGAACAAGACATACAAGGCCCTGGTCTCGCTCACCGCGGACTCGGTGGTGACGTGGCGACATGTTCCCGGGGTGCAGGCGAACTTCACCGTCGATGAGTGGGAAGAGTGCGATGAGGTCCTGCGGAACCACCCGGATGTCGTGGCGGCGCTGGCGAAGCGGGGGATCACGGACATGAGCCTGGTGTTCATGGACACCTGGACCTACGGCGAGGCCGTCATCCCCGACAAGTACAAGGGGCGCAGGCTCGGCTGGTCGGACACCTGGGTCAAGGCCGACGAGGGCGCGAATCCCTATGCGGGGCCGGTCAACGGCTTCCACTGTGTGATCGACGTCAACAGCATGGAGTTGCTGGAGATCGAGGACACATTCTCCGTGGACCGCCCGGAGATCATGGGGGAGTATGTGCCGCGGCACATCCCGGAGCGGATCAGGAACGCCAGTACCCGCGAGCCCCTCCTGCCGCTGGAGATCACCCAGCCGGACGGGCCCTCCTTCACCCTCGAGGGCAACAAACTGACCTGGCAGAACTGGTCGCTGCGGGTGGGTTTCAACTACCGCGAGGGAATGACGCTGCACGCGATCACCTACGACGACAACGGGCGCGAGCGGCCGATCGCAAACCGGCTCTCGTTCGCGGAGATGGTCGTGCCGTATCGCGACCACTGCGATGACCACTACCGCCGCACCGCCTTCGACATCGGTGAGTGGGGAATCGGGTTCATGACAACCTCGCTCGAGCTCGGCTGCGACTGCCTCGGTGAGATCCGGTACCTCGACGCCGTGCTGCACAACAGCAAGGGGGAGCCGTACACGATCAAGAACGCGATCTGTATCCACGAGGAGGACAACGCGGTCCTCTGGAAGCACGTCGACCACGACGGGGCCGAGGTACGCCGGATGCGCAGGCTCACGGTCTCCTTCCACGTCACCGTTGCGAACTACGAGTACCTCACCTACTGGCGCTTCTACCAGGACGGCAACATCGAATGTGAGGTCCGTGCAACGGGGATCATGGTGGTCAGCCACTTCGACCAGGGTGCCGCGCACCCGCACGGCACGCTCGTGGACGAGCGCACGTATGCGCCGTACCACCAGCACTTCCTGGTCGCCCGGATGGACCTCGACGTCGACGGAACCGAGAACACGGTGTACGCCACCGAGACCGAGATGGTCCCGATGGGCCCGGACAATCCGTACGGACTCTCGCTGCGTCAGAAGAACACTCCGCTGCGGACCGAGGACGAGGGCAAACAGGACTTCGACTGGCAGACCCAGCGGGCCTGGAAGGTGGCCAACGACAACACCACCAATGGACTCGGCACCGCACCCTCGTACAAGCTGGTCCCCGGCGGGGCGTTCCCCTCGATGTTCGATCCGGCCTCGCCGATCTTCCAGCGCAGCCAGGTGATCGGGCACACCCTCTGGGTGACCCCCAACGACCCGGACGAGCGTTGGCCCTCGGGTGAATTCGTCAACCAGAGCGGCGTCGACCACGGACTGCCCGAGTGGACCAGGGCGAACCGATCCATCGAGAACACCGATGTCGTGCTCTGGTACGTCTTCGGGATCCACCACATCACCCGGCCCGAGGACTGGCCGGTGATGCCGGTGGACACGGTGAGCTTCTGGCTCAAGCCGGTCGGCTTCTTCGACCGCAACCCGGCGCTGGACGTGGCGCCGACGCCTGCGAAGTCCTGCCACGCCGACGCGGATGATCACTGCGGCCATCTCGAGGGGGAGGCGTGATCGTGCACCGCTGAAGTTCCTGACCGCTCACCGACGATTGGTGGCCGACATGCGATTGGTAGTGGGATATCTCGCGACTCCGAGCGGTGCCGACGGCCTCGCGCTCGGCGTTCTGCTGGCCCGCAGTCTCGGCGCCGAGATCGACATCTGCCTGGTGTTGCCCGACGAGGAGCCGGTGCCCACCAGGATCCCCGTCGACTCGGCCTATGAGGAGCTGCTCTCCGATCAGGCGGTGGACTGGCTGGTAGAGGCACGCGCGACCGTTCCCGATGACATCACCGTTCGGACCCACCTGCGTTCCAACGAGTCCTTCGCCCAGGGCCTGCTCGACATCGCCGACGAGCTCGAGGCGGAGATGATCGTCATCGGGGCCTCAGGGGACGGACTGCTGGGGCGGCACTCGATCGGGTCGGTCACCGGCGAACTGTTGCACTGCGCGCACCTGTCGATGGCGCTCGCGCCGCGGGGCATGAGGCATTCGACCGCGAGGGAGATCCGCAGCGTCACCTGCGCGCTGGGTACCCGCGCGGGGGCCGGGCTGCTGTTGCGGGAGGCGGTGGGGGTGAGCAGGCGGGCGATGGCCCCGCTGCGGCTGGTGTCCCTGGTGCCCCTCGACATGTCCCGTCGCAGGCGCTCGGACACACCGGAATCGGCTCGCCAACGGGCCATCGCGCACGCGGCCGAGGTCCTCGAGTCCGCGAGATCCGTTCTGCCCGAGGACATCGCGGTCGAGTCGGAGATCGCGGACGGTGCGAATGTCGAGTCCGCGGTGAGCAAGCTGGAGTGGAGCGATGGGGACCTGATCATGGTCGGTTCCAGCCGCCTCGCCCGTCCGCGTCACCTGTTCCTCGGGTCGACGGTGTCAAAGATGCTCCGGGTCGTGCCGGTTCCGATGATCGTCGTGCCGAAAGAGGAGGTCTGACGACCATGGCCGATCAAGTGGAGCGGCCCGCGTCGGGTGGTCTGGTCGCCAAGGGTCTGGCGCCGGGGAAGATCGGCACCCTCTCGGGGGCGGTCATCGGGATCTCCTGCGTGGCACCCGGATACACCCTCACCGCGAGCATCGGCCTGATCGTGGCCGCGGTGGGCCTGAAGATGCCCGCCATCTTCATCGCCGGCTTCATCCCGATGTTCCTCACCGCGTACGCGTACCGCGAGCTGAATGCGGAATCGCCCGATTGCGGCGCGTCGTTCACCTGGTCCACCAAGGCATTCGGTCCGTACGTCGGCTGGATGTGCGGGTGGGGCATGGTGATGGCGACCATCATCGTGCTGTCCAACCTGGCCGCGATCGCGGTGGAGTTCTTCTATCTGTTCCTGGCCCGGGTCTTCGACTCACCGGCGATCGGGGACCTGGCGGACCACAAGGCCGTGAACATCGCGACCACCCTCGTGTTCCTCGCGCTGGCGACCTGGATCTCGGGCAGGGGCATCACCACGAGCCAGCGAATCCAGTTCGTGCTGGTCGGCTTTCAGATGGTGGTGCTCCTGGTCTTCGTCGTCGCCGCGTTCGTGCACGTGGCCTCGGGTTCGGCGCCCGCGGGTCTGGCGTTCGACCCGTCCTGGTTCAACCCGTTCAGCGGGCTCGCCCTCGGGGCCTTCGTGGTGGGGGTGACCGGCTCGATCTTCGCCTTCTGGGGCTGGGACACCTGCCTCACCCTCGGCGAGGAGTCGAAGGATCCGAAGAAGACCCCCGGCCGGGCGGGATTGCTGTGCGTCGTCTCGATCCTGGTGACCTACCTGCTGGTCGCCGTCGCGGTGATGATGTACGCCGGGGTGGGCGAGGAGGGGCTCGGCCTCGGCAATCCGGACAATTCCGAGAACGTGTTCGGGGCGCTGGCCGAACCGGTGCTCGGCCACTGGGCGGGCCTGCTGCTGTTCCTGGCCGTGTTCGCGTCCTCGGTCGCGAGCCTGCAGACGACATTCCTGCCTGCCGCGCGGACGATGCTGGCAATGGGCGCGTACAAGGCGTTTCCGCGCAAGCTCGCCGAGGTGAACCCGCGCTTCCTGGTGCCCACCTATGCGACGGTGGTGGCAGGCGTGGTGACCGGGGTGTTCTACACCGTCGTCTCGTTGTTGTCGGAGCGGGCGTTGCTGGACACCATTGCCGCGCTTGGGATCATGATCTGCTGGTACTACGGGATCACGGCGTTCGCGTGCGTCTGGTATTTCCGGCACGAACTCTTCACCAGCGCAAGGAACATCGTGTTCAAGTTCCTGTTCCCGCTCCTCGGCGGCATCATGCTGGCGACCGTGTTCGTGATCTCGGTGGGGGAGAGCATGGACCCGGAGAACGGCAGCGGTGCATCGATCGGCGGCATCGGGCTGGTGTTCTTCATGGGCTTCGGTGTGCTGCTGCTGGGCGCGGTGCTGATGCTGGTCATGCGGCTGCGCCAGCCGGACTACTTCCTCGGCCGAACCCTGACCCGGGACACCCCGGCGCTCTCGGGTGAGGCGGACGTCGCGGCGCGGAGTTGAGCGAGAGTCCCGCTCGCGTCAGCACAGTGAGCCAGAGCAGGTGGGGTTCTCGGGTGGCGCGGTGCTATCGCTGTCCACCGGCGTGAAGCCGCTGCCGGTGATGTTCCGCGAGTTCAGGTCGGCCAGGATGTTCTTGGCCGAGGTGATGACGAACGGGGCATTGTTCAGGTCGGTTCGGGTGATGATCCCGACCCACCTGCCGGTGCCGCGAATGACGGCGGGTCCGCCGGAATCGCCCTTGCGGAAGCCCGCGTAGGACCGGATGAGACCGTCGTCGACCCCCGTGACCATCCCGTAGCTGGGTGCCTGCGCGAAGGTTTCCTCGGGCGGGAAGAGGGTCCCAGGCTTACGGTCGGACATCGCGCCGAAGGTCTCGACGTAGTCGAGAATGGGCGACGGCAGTGCCGGCCTCCCTTCCGGGTCGCGATGGACCGAGTTGATCGTGAACGGCCGCCCGCCGAGGGTGCTGCGAACCCCGTTGCCGAACTTGTCCGTCACCCTGCTGGTGAGCTGGACGTGCGGCGCGAACTCGATGACCATGTAGTCGGCTGTGGTGGTGAGGCTGCAGTCGTTGCTGCCCTTGTTCACCCAGCGGATCCAGCCGATCGGGGCGGCCTCCATGCGGCCAGGAAGCAGTCCGAAGTTGTCTGCGGACGCGTCCCAGGTGGTGTCCAGGATGTCGCGCCAGTCCCAGACCGGGTACTCGTTGCCGAGGACGTGAACGCCCTCGGCGGGTCCCCAGAACTTGGGCTGATACCAGGGTTCCTTTTCGGGGTCGGACTCGATCGCCTTGCAGATGTCCTGCGGGTCGAACTTCTCCTCGATCCGGCAGTGGCCAGCGGTGATGCCCACCTTGCGCCCGGCGGCATCGGTGCCGGCTGCGCCGAGAGTGCATTTCCCTCTGCCGTATTCGTTGACGAAGATCAGGCCCGCCCCCGGCCCGATCGTCTTGGGGCTCGGTGGCGGCTCGGCCGCCGCCGCGATACCCGGCGTCAATCCCGAGATCAGTGCCACCGCTGCGACCAGGCCGGTGAGGTACCGGGTAGTACGCCTCATGCGCGCAATTCTCTTGCCGCGGACGGCTCGCGTCAGCACAGCGAGCTCGCACAGGCGGGGTCCGCGGTCGGTGCGGTGCTCTCGTTGTCCACCGGCGTGAATCCGCTTCCGGTGACGTTGCGGGGATTGAGGTTGTCGAGGATGTTCTTGGCCGAGGTGTTGACCCACTGTCCGAGAGCGAAGTTCAAGTCGGATCCGCTGACGATCCCCACCCACTCACCAGTGCCTCGCATGACCACCGGGCCGCCGGAGTCGCCGATGATGAACTGGGCGGTCGAGCGGATCATGCCGTCCTTGACCTCGGTGACCGTTCCGTTGTTCGGCGCCTTCGTCAGGGCGAAGATGTCGTCCAGGCGGATGGTGCCGCCGTTGCGGTCCGAGCTGGCGCCGAAGTTCTCGATGCTCTCGCCCGTCTCGGGCAGGGCCACCGCACCGCTCGAGTCGCGATGAATCGAGTTGACCTTGAACAGATCCCGTCCGTTCGTGCTGCGGACGGTCTTGCCGTCCTTGTCCAGGGTCGTGCTCCACAGCACGACGTGCGGGGCGAACTCGATGACCATGTAGTCGGTCTTCGTGGTGGTGCTCTCGCTGCCGGGTGCGACGAAGCGGATCCAGCCGATCGGCGGAGCGTCGGCGCGCTCCACCTGGTCGCGGCTCCACACCTCGTATTCGTTGCCGGCGATGTTCTGCCCGTGTAGTGCCTCTGGCACGCCCTGGAACTGGGGCAGGTTGAACGGCTTGTTCTCCTCGCCCGGCTTGATCGGGCCGGGATTGCAGTGCCCGGCTGTGATGCCGACCTTTCGTCCCGCCGAGTCGGTGCCGACCACGCCGAGTGTGCAGGTTTCGCCCGGTGTCTTCTTGCCCTGGGCATCCCGGTGGTTGTCGAAGATGAGATAGGTACCGGGGGTGACGTCCACGGTCGCGGGCTCCGCGGCCGCGACACCGGTCGTCACACCAGCCGCCAGCACCGCCGTCGCGATCAGGCCGACAACGAGCTTGACAGTTCTGCCCATCCGGAATTTCCCCCTCGAAACCCACCTGCGCGACCACCGCGCCGCGTGGAGGGTACCGGAAGGTCTGTTCTGTTCGTCGCGGAATCTGGGAAGCGATTCTGGGTTGGACGCCACACCGGACGTCCTGGCCGAACCTAGTCGGGGGTACCGCTCTCGCCTGCGGTTTCGTGGCCGAGGAGGCGGTCCACGACCTGGCGATACAGCTCGGGGTCGGGCTGCGGCAGGCCGAGGAGCGCCGCGAGGTAGATGCCGTCGCCGACGAGGCGCACGATCTCGGCCTGGATCGGGTCGTCGAACTCGGCGCGCAGGCCCTCGTCCCAGGACCTCATCATGTCGATGACGGCCTGCTGGATCTCGCCCGGCTTGCCGTCCACCGACCGCAGCGCGGCGATCGTGGACTGGAAGAGCGCGAGTTCGTTGGTGGTGTTGGCATCCACCGTCTGCAGGTACCACTCGGAGACCGAGGTGCCCGCCTGCGCGAGCTGCTGGTCGGAGCGCTCGCCGAGGCGACGGACCATGCCCGCGAGCAGGGCGTCCTTACTGCGGAAATGGTAGAGCAGTCCGCCCTTGGAGACGCTTGCCTCGGCGGCGACCGCCTCGAGGGTGATCTGGGAGAGCCCGCTTTCGAGCAGTAGTCGTTCCAGCGCGTCGAGGATGCGGTCGCGGGTTCCTGTTGCCGACTTGTCTGTCACGGGGATCACTGTACCGGCTGGACGGTTGGCTGCTAACCTGAGTGAGCGACTGTACCGGCTGGACGGTTCAGTCGAATTTTCATTTTCAACTCATTGGGAGTCAATCGTGTCTGTCATCGCGGGCAAGGACCTGACGATCGATCCGACCGAGGTGCGGGCGAGCGCCCGTGACTGGGTCGGTCTTGTCGTGCTCGCCCTCTCCGTTCTGCTGATCTCGGTCGACGCGACGGTCCTGGACCTGGCGATGCCGTCCATCAGCGCGCACCTCGAACCGAGCAGCACGCAGCTTCTGTGGATCATCGACGTCTACTCGTTCGTGCTCGCCGGACTGCTCGTCACCATGGGCACCCTCGGCGACCGGATCGGCAGGCGTCGGCTGCTTCTCATCGGCGCCGCCGGCTTCGGTATCGCGTCGATGATCGCCGCCTGGTCGGTGAGCCCGGAGATGCTGATCGCGGCCCGCGTGCTGCAGGGCATCTCGGGTGCCACGCTGATGCCCGCGACGCTTGGCCTGATCCGCACCATCTTCGTCAACCCGCATCAGCGGACCACCGCGATCGGTGTGTGGGGTGCGATGGCAGGTGGTGGCGCCGCGGCAGGCCCGCTGGTGGGCGGCTGGCTGCTCGAACACTTCTGGTGGGGCTCGGTCTTCCTCATCAACATCCCGGTGATGGCGGTGCTCATCATCGTCGGTCCGATGGTGATCGCGGAGGCGAAGGACCCCAACCCGGGCCGCTTCGACCTGGTGAGTGCGGGCCTGTCCATGCTGGCGATGATTCCGCTGGTGTACGCAGTCAAGGAGTCGGTGGTGCACGGTCCGACCGTGGCCCTCGCGGCCATCGGCGCGGTGGGAGCTGCCGCCGGATGGGCCTTCATCCACCGGCAGCGCACCCGCCCGAATCCGATGCTCGACCTGAGCCTGTTCGCGCGGCCCGCGTTCTCGACCGCGGTGATGACGAATCTGCTCTCGGTGTTCGCGCTGTCCGGAGTGCTGTTCTTCGGTTCGCAGTACCTGCAATTGGTGTTGGGCAAGACGCCGCTGCAGGCCGGCCTGCTGATGCTGCCGGGCACGGCCATGAGCGTGCTCTTCTCGCTGACGGCCGCCTGGTTGGTCCGTCGTTGGCAGCCGGGCGTGGTGCTCAGCATCGGCCTGGCGGTCTCGTCGATCGGTGCGGCGGCGATGCTGTGGCTGCACGCCGACGGTGGCGCGGGACTGTTCATCGCCGCGTTCATGTTGATCGGCTCGGGTGTCGGCATCGCGCTCACGCTGACCTCCGACCTGGTGGTCGGCTCGGTGGAGTCGGAGCGCGCGGGTGCGGCTTCGGCGGTGTCCGAGACGGCGTACGAGCTCGGTGTCGCGTTGGGTGTCGCGGTCCTGGGCAGCGTGGTGCTGGCCATCTTCCGCAAGGGGCTCGACGTGTCGGCCCTCGGCGCGGACGACGCTCACTCCGCTCAGGAAACCCTCGGCGGCGCGGTGGGTGTGGCCAAGTCCGCCCCGGACATGGTGGGAGCGCAGCTGCTCGATTCCGCGCACCTGTCCTTCGTCAGCGGCATGCACGTGGCGGCGGCCGCCACCGCGATCATCCTGTTGGCCAACGCGGTGCTGGTGTACCGGATGATGCGCTCGCGCTAGTCGGTGCTGCCAGCGTCGAGGATCGCGAAGGAATGTCCTGGGACGACGGTCGCCGACCCGGTGGCGTCCTGGGTCGGCGGCTCCCACCACAACAGTGGGTGGCCGCCGACCGGGACCGTCACCGGGTCCGGACCGAGGTTGCAGGCAACCCGAATGCTGCCGCGGTGCAGCACGATCCACCGCGCGTCCTCGTCGTAGTCCACGACCAGGTGCTCGAGCCACGGATCGGTCAGGTCGGATCGTGCGGCCCGCAGCGCGATCAGGGCGCGATAGCACTCCAGAAGGCGTCGGTGCCCGGGCGTCGCGATCTCGCCCCAGTTCAGCTTCGACCGCAGGAACGTCTGCGGGTCCTGCGGGTCCGGGATGGCGCCGACCTCCCAGCCGTGCTCGGCGAACTCACGCCTGCGGCCGGACGCGGTGGCCTCGGCGAGCTCCGGTTCCGGGTGCGAGGTGAAGTACTGGAACGGCGTCCCCGCGCCCCATTCCTCGCCCATGAACAGCATCGGCGTGTACGGCGAGCCGAGCACCAGTGCCGCCCTGACGGCCAGCTGGCCCGGGTTCAGGTAGTGCCCCGGACGATCGCCTGTCGCGCGGTTGCCCACCTGGTCGTGCGTGCACGTGTACGCGAGCAGCGAGCTGGCGGGAGTGAGCCGCACGTCGAGCGGCATGCCGTGGGTGCGGCCCCGGAAACTGGAATAGGTCCCCGCGTGGAAGAACCCTTGACGCAGGGTGGTGGCGAGGCACTGGATCGAGCCGAAATCGCCGTAGTACCCCTGCCGTTCGCCGGACACCGCGGCGTGCACGGCGTGGTGGATGTCGTCGTTCCACTGCGCGTCGAGGCCGTGGCCGCCCGCGGACCGCGGCGCGATGAGAGCGGGATCGTTGAGGTCGCTCTCGGCGATCAGGGTCAGCGGCCTGCGTAGATGCGTTGACAGCGTCTCGGTTTCGACGGCCAGGTCTTCGAGCAGATGCGAGGCGGTCAGATCGACCAGCGCGTGCACGGCGTCGAGGCGCAGTCCGTCGATGTGGAACTCGCGCAGCCAGCGCAGTGCGTTGTCGATGATGTAGCGGCGCACCTCGCCCGAGAACGCGCCCGCGATGTTGATCGCTGCGCCCCACGGGTTCTCGGTGTCCGCGAGGTACGGCCCGTATCGGTCGAGGTAGTTGCCGGATGGGCCGAGGTGGTTGTAGACCACGTCGAGGATCACCCCGAGTCCGCGGCGGTGGCAGGCGTCGACGAACCGCTGCAGCCCGTCGGGCCCGCCGTAGGGCTCGTGCGTGGTGTACCAGAGAACGCCGTCATAGCCCCAGTTGTGGTCGCCGTTGAACCCGTTCACCGGCATCAGTTCGACGAACCCGACACCGAGGTCGACGAGGTGGTCGAGGTGGGCGATGGCGGCGTCGAAGGTGCCCTCGGGGGTGAAGGTTCCGACGTGCAGTTCGTAGACCGCGCTGCCCGCGAGCCTGCGTCCGGTCCAGTCGCGATCAGTCCAGGCGTCCGGATTCAGCTCGTGCAGCTGCGAGGGCGCGTGTACGCCCTCGGGCTGGCGCGGCGAGCGCGGGTCGGGCAACACGGTGGGATCGTCGTCCAGGACGAAGCCGTAGCGGCTGTCCGGGCTCGCAGGAATCGTCGCGCGCCACCAGCCGTCTTCGTCCCGCGACATCGGATGCAGCTCCCCGTCGAGATGCAGCTGCACTTTCTGCGGGATCGGTGCCCAGACCTCGAAACGATGCGCGGAAGTCATTGCCCCAGCATGCCGCACGGGGCGGCGTGGTGCAGTCGGTGAGGGCGCGTTTCGGTCTCAGAACGGTGGCGGGTCCGGTGGTGTCGCCGGTAGCGGTGGTGGGGTGTGGCCGCGGCGGCCAGTGATCCGCGGTGCCGGAGTCGCGAGGGTGTGGCTGCCGTGGGCGCCCGCGGGGAGGGTGAGCGCGGTGGTGCCGGTGCGGGAGGTCCAGAGCATGGCATGGCCGGGTAGTGCGGCCACTGTCCAGAGACCGAGGGTTTTGAGTTGATGGTGGAACTGGCAGAGGCATTGCAGGTTGGTGGCGATGGTCCAGCCGCCGGCGATCGGGTCGTGAGCCCGGTATTCGATGATGTGGTCGAGTTGGCATCCGGCGGCCGGTCGGGTGCAGCCGGGGAATCGGCAGTGCCCGTCTCGGGCGTGGACGAGTGCGGTGGTGGCGGCGTCGGGGCGGTAGGTGAGGGCACCGTCGGGTGGGATGGTGAGGCCGCCGTGTCCGTCGGGGTGTTCCGGGCGCGCAAGGGTCGGGCGGCTGGGGGCACCCCCTGCACGAAGTGCTTGGGGGACGATGGCGGCGAGGATCGCTTCGGCGATGGTGCCGATGCTGATCGGAGCCGGTGGGTTGGGAGCGCTTTGTGCGGACGCAGCATCGCCGCCTGGCCGGGGTGGGTGGTGGTCTGGGGTCCGCGGCGGTGATGCGGTGCAGGGTCGCGGGACGGGGAGTGTCCCGAACTCGGGGATGTAGCCGGCTTTTCGGCGACTGCCGCGGGCAAGGTACGACCGCAGGCAGAACCGCAGCGGCAGTGGCTGAGTAACGGCTTCCGGCGGGTCGGCCTCGGTCCGAGCCGGCCGGCCGCTGGCTTCGACTCCGGCGAGATCCCATTGGCTGCTTCTGTTGCGTCAACCGTTTCCGCCGGGTCGTCGACGTGTTGGGCTGTTGGCCGGTCGTGGGTGCCGTCGCCGTCGGCGGCGCCCTCGTTGCCTGTGCTGTGGGTGCCCTCGTCGTCCTCCCGATGCGCGACCAGCCCCAGCTCCTCCGCCAGGTTGAGAGCCTCGGTGAGCAGCGCCTGCCACGTCCCGTCCGCTGCCAGCGTGCGTGCCAGCTCCGGGTCGATCAGCCCGTGGCCATGCAGGTACGCCGGCTCCGACAACAACCCCAACAGCGTCGCGACATCGATGGTGACCTGCGTCAACGGCGCCCGCCGACCCGGCAACGCCGTCCGGCCAGCCTGGGTGCAGTCGGCACGCCCGCAGCTGCACCGCAGATACGGCTCGCCGTGCATGATCGCCATCACCGAATCCACCAGCCGGCACTGCTTGCCGCGCTTGTCGCGGGGGCACACCGTGGCCGCGAACTCGGCGACCAGCTGCATCACCTGCTCGGCCTCCTCAGGCGACACGTTCACCTCGATGGTGGAGGAATTCCCGCGGGAACGCTTGATGATCCGGCGCCCCAACTCCTGCGCGGTGTTTCGCTGCGCGGCCGCCTCCTGCGCCGAGAACTCCGAGACCAGTCGACCGATTTCCCCAGCCAACGGTCCCGGCGTCAGCTGCCGTGCCGCCGCCACGATCCCCGGCTCCAACGCGGCCACCGTCTCCGGCTTCAAGCCCGTCGTCTCGCGGGCAATCGCCCGCGCCCGGGGCAGGTCCAGCTCACCGGACTCGAAAGCCTCCCGCGCCAGCGGGAGCCGCAGCCGCAGGTCCATGCCCAACGCCGCGTACGACTCGGCGACGGTCTTCGAGCAGCCCATCCGCACCGACAGCTCGGCGATCGCACCGTTGCCGCAGTCGACGATGTCACCCGACCCCAACCGCACGTCACGTTCGATCCACGACTCCCAGAACCGGCCCGCCGCCAACACCTTCCGCGCCGCGAACCGATTCTCCGCCTGGCAGGACCATGCGACCTCGTCGAGGGCGGCGACGTCGGCCAGCAGCGAGGCGACCTCCGCCTCGACCGCGGACCTCACCTCACCGATCCCGCCACCGTTCTCGAACATACATTCGATACTACGCCGTGGGTCCGACACGAAACCGGACGTCGTTTCAGCGGCAGCGGCCGCAACGACAAACCGCCGGCCGAGTGATCTCGGCCGGCGGTTGCGTGGAACGGGTCAGCGCGCGGCGTTGCCCAGGTCGATCGGCATGTTGATGCCGGTGATGTGATGCGCTTCGTCGGAGGACAGGAACGCCACCACGTTGGCCACGTCCTCGGCCGTGCTGAACCCGTCCGGGATCGAGGCCATGAAGGCGGGCGCCAGGGTGTCGGCGAAGCGCTCCATCAGCGGCAGGACATCGCTCATCACCATGCCGGTGGCGACGCCGTAGGGGTGCACGCTGTTGACCCGGATCCGGTGCATGCCCAGCTCGTTGGCCATGGTCCGGGTCAGCCCAGCCATGCCGGCCTTGCTGGCGACATAGTGGCCGAAGAACGGTGCGCCCTTGAGGCTCGAGACCGAGCTGGTGAGGATGATGGAGCCGCCCTCGCCCTGCTCGATCAGCTTCGGGATCGCGGCCTTGCACGTGTAGAACGCGCCGGTGAGGTTGACGTCGATGGTCTCCTGCCACTGCTCGGGGGTGATCTCCCAGGACAGCGCCGCCGAACAGATGCCTGCGTTCGCGACCACGGCGTCGAGGCGGCCGAACGCCTCGATGCCCGCGTCGAGCGCCGCGGTGACCGCGGCGAAGTCACGCACGTCGGCCTTGGTGGCGACGATCTTGCGGCCCTGCTCCTCGACGAGGCGGACGGTCTCCGCCAGGTCCTCCTCGGTTGCACCCTCGTACGGGGTGGAGTCGAACTTCTTGCACGCGTCGAGGGCGATGATGTCCGCACCCTCCGAGGCGAACTTCACGGCCTCCGCCCGGCCCTGACCGCGCGCTGCGCCGGTGATGAATGCGACCTTGCCCTCGAACCGATTCGCCATGCTTGTTAGCCTCCCGCGTGCGTGTGAACGTGTTACAGATCACGGTAGGCGAAATTTCGTCATCGTGTGCCGGATCGTCTCGGCCAGTGGACAGAGTGCTGGTCAGGCGCGGGCGAGCAGTGAGACCGGGAGCCGGCCGAGTAGCTCCTCGGCGGGAACCGTGCCGGTGAACACGTGACCGTTCAGTCGGTCGGTCCAGGTGCCGGGCGGCAGCGTCACCGAGGTTCCGCGCCATCCGCGCTCGGACAGTGCGAGGCTGTGCCGGGTGGCCACCGCGATCACGTCGTCGCCGCGCAGGAACCCGACCAGATGGGCGGCCGCCACACCGTCGGCGGTGACCGGCGAGTAGGTGCCACCGACAAAGCTCCACGGTCGTTCGCGCCGCAGTCGCAGCGCCGCCCGGGTCACCGTCAGCTTCGCGACCGCGTCGACGGCCGACACCGGCCGCAGGTCGGCCGCCAGCCGCCGCCGCACGCCGAAGTCCACCGGCCGCCTGTTGTCCGGGTCGACCAGCGAGTCCTCCCACAATTCGGTGCCCTGATACACATCCGGGATGCCCGGCCCGGCCAACTGCAGCAGCTTCTGCCCGAGCGAGTCGATCCGGCCGTGCGGCGCGAGGATGCGGACGAGATCCGACATCGACGCCGAGACCGGACCGTCGATCACCTCGTCGATCCACGCGTGCACCCGCGACTCGAAGTCCGCGTCCACACGTTCCCAGGACGTCCGGAGACCGGACTCCCGCACGGCCTTCGTCGCGTAGGCCCGCAGCCGCTCGCGCACCGTGGCGTCCGGGCTCCCGACGACGGGCCACACCCCGAACATCGACTGCCACAGGAACAGTCCGGTCGCGGGGTCCGGGCTGGGGGCGAGTTCCTCCCACGCGCTCACCGAGCGGGACCACAGGCCTGCGGCCTGCGACAGCACCCCGATCCTGGCCCGTACGTCCTCGCCGCGCTTGGTGTCGTGGGTGGAGAGAGTGGTCATCGCGGCCGGCCAGTCCGTTGCCCGCCGGGCCTGCGCGAGGTGGAACTGCGCGACCGGCACACCGAACCGGCCCGGGTCGCCGCCCACCTCCTGCAGGGAGATCAACCGCGCGGTCCGGTAGAACAGGCGGTCCTCGACGGCCTTGGCCATCGCGGCGCCGCACACCTGATGCAGCCGCGCCGCCGCCTCGCCCTCCGCGCGAACCGCCACGGACAGCGCTGACAACGCCCCGGCTAGCTCCGGATGTTCCTCGGACACGATGCCGATCGCCTCGCCGAGAGCGCCGGACGTCGGGCCGTAGTCGGTGCGGTAGTAGGGGACCAGCGCGAGGGTCTCCACCGCGGCCGAGGTCAGGGACTCGGGATCGACGTCGGTGCCGGAATCACGCAGGACCGCGCCGACCATGCGGCGGACCTCAGGAGTGAGAGCGCCGCGCAGCACCTCGCGCTTGAGTTCGTGCTCGGACCGCCGCAGCGATTCGGCGTCGCCGCGGTCGCCGGTGCGCTGCAGGTGTAGCTCCGTCAGCTCCCGTTCGCCCGCCTGGTCGAGAAACACCCCGGTCAGCTCGCCGAGCGCGTCGTAGCCGGTGGTGCCGTCCACCGGGAGTGCAGGGTCGAGGGGTTCGCCGGGGGCCAGGATCTTCTCGATGACCAGCCAACGGTCCGCTCCGAGCAGCTCCCGTAGGCCGCGCAGGTAGCCGGCCGGGTCCGTGAGCCCGTCGGGGTGATCGATCCTGACCCCGTCGACGAGGTCGTCCGACACCCAGGTCCGGGGCTCGCGGTGGCTCTCCTCGAATACCGCCGGGTCCTCCTGGCGCAACGCGGCCAGCTCGTTGACGGTGAAGAACCGCCGGTAGCCGACACGGCCGCTGCGCCAGTCGACCAGCTCGTACCTCTGGCACGAGTGCACCGCCGTCGCGTCGGCGCCGTCGGTTCCCGGCGAGATCGGGAAGCGGTGGTCGTAGTAGGCGAGCATGGGTTCCGGACCGGTGCGGTCGACGGTGAGTGGTCCGTCGTCACCCAGCGCAGGAACCGCGAATCGTCCCTGGGCCCAGTCGATATCGAAGAACGACGCGTACGAGGACTCGGGGCCTCGCTTCAGTACGTCCCACCACCAGTGGTTCTGCCGGGGATCGGCCACCCCGACGTGGTTGGGCACCAGGTCCACGATCAGCCCCATGCCCCGGCCGCGCAGCTCGGACGCCAACGCCACCAGGGATTCCCGGCCACCGAGCGCGGGCGACACCGAGGTGGGGTCGGTCACGTCGTAGCCGTGGGTCGAGCCCGCGGCCGCGGTCAGGACGGGGGACAGGTACAGGTGGGAGACGCCGAGATCGTCGAGGTAGTCCGCCAACTGCCTGGCGTCGTCGAGGGTGAACGCGTCCCCGCGCAGCTGCAGCCGGTACGTCCCGGTGATCGCCGGCACGGTCACGGAACCGAGCGCAGCACGACCACCGACCGCGGCGCCACCTTCATCGTCCCGCCGCCGCCGACCACCGCGTCCACGAGTCCGGTGCCGGTGGCGGTGTCGAGCGCGACCGCCCAGTGCGCTCCGCCGCTGTCGTCGGGGACGGTGAACTCGAGCACCTCGTCATGGGCGTTGAAACACAACAGGAACGAGTCGTCGACCACGCGCCTGCCGCGCTGATCGGGCTCCTGGATGCCCTCGCCGTCGAGGTACACAGCGAGCGACCGGCCGAAGCCGCTGCCCCAATCCTCCGCGCTCATCTCCTGGCCCGCCGGTGTCAGCCAGGCGATGTCGCGGATCTGCTCGCCGGACCGGATCGGTCCGCCCTCGAGGAACCGCCTGCGGCGGAACACCGGATGCGCGGCCCGCAGGGCGATCACGTTGCGGGTGAACTCGACGAGGTCCGCGTTCGTCTCGGCCAGGGACCAGTCCATCCAGGCGAGCGGTGAATCCTGGCAGTACACATTGTTGTTGCCGTGCTGGGTGCGGCCCATCTCGTCGCCGTGCGCCAGCATCGGGGTGCCCTGGCTGAGCATCAGGGTGGCCAGCAGGTTGCGCTGCTGGCGGGCCCGCAGCGAGCGGATCTCCGGGTCGTCGGTCGGGCCCTCCACCCCGCAGTTCCAGGATCGGTTGTGGCTCTCACCGTCCTTGTTGTCCTCGCCGTTCGCCTGGTTGTGCTTCTCGTTGTAGGACACCAGGTCGGCGAGGGTGAATCCGTCGTGCGCGGTGACGAAGTTGATGCTGGCGCTCGGCCTGCGGCCGGTGGCCTCGTACAGATCCGACGAGCCGGTCAGGCGGGAGGCGAACTCGCCGAGGGTGGACGGTTCGCCCCGCCAGTAGTCGCGGACGGTGTCGCGGTACTTGCCGTTCCACTCGGTCCACAGTCCCGGGAAGTTGCCGACCTGGTAGCCGCCCTCGCCGACGTCCCACGGCTCGGCGATCAGCTTGACCTGGCTGACGATCGGATCCTGTTGCACCAGGTCGAAGAACGCGGACAGCCGGTCCACGTCGTGTAGTTCGCGGGCGAGGGTGGACGCCAAATCGAAGCGGAATCCGTCCACGTGCATCTCGGTCACCCAGTACCGCAACGAATCCATGATCAGCTGCAGGGTGTGCGGGTGCCGGGCATTGAGGCTGTTGCCGGTGCCCGTGTAGTCCATGTAGTGCGCGAGATCGCCCTCGACGAGGCGGTAGTACGCGGCGTTGTCGATACCGCGGAAGTTGATCGTCGGGCCCAGGTGGTTGCCCTCGGCGGTGTGGTTGTAGACCACGTCCAGGATCACCTCGATGCCCGCCTCGTGGTACGCCCGCACCATGGCCTTGAATTCGGTGACCGCGCCGCCCGCCTTGGTTGATGCGGCGTAGTCGGCGTGCGGCGCCAGGAACCCGAAGGTGTTGTAGCCCCAGTAGTTCCGCAGTCCGAGGTCGAGCAGGGTCTGGTCGTGCATGAACTGGTGCACGGGCATCAACTCGATCGCGGTGACCCCGAGGCCGTGCAGGTGGTCGATGATCGCGGGATGCGCGAGGCCGGCGTATGTGCCCCGAAGCTCCTCCGGCACAGCGGGATGGGTGGCCGTCATCCCCTTGACGTGCGCCTCGTAGATCAGCGTGTCGTGGTACGGCCGACGGGGCGCACGATCGGACGCCCAGTCGAAGAAGGGGTTGATCACCACGGTGGTCATGGTGTGTCCGAGCGAGTCCGAGCCGAAGGTGTGGACCGCGGGATCGGCATCGAATCCGCCGTAGAAGGCCTTGCCGTACGGGTCCAGCAGCAACTTGCTCGGGTCGCAGCGCTGCCCGGCGTCGGGGTCGTGCGGGCCGTGTACGCGAAAGCCGTAGCGCTGTCCGGGCGCGATCGCGGGCAGGTAGGCGTGCCAGACGAAGCCGTCGACCTCCTCGAGCTGCACCCGGGTCTCGGTGCCGTCCTTGGCGATCAGGCAGAGCTCGACCGCGTCGGCCACCTCGGAGAACAGCGAGAAGTTGGTCCCCGCGCCGTCGTAGGTCGCGCCGAGCGGATAGGCGCTGCCCGGCCACACCGCGATGGCCGGGCTCTCCATGTCTGCCATTACTCGACCCTAGCCCGCGCCGGGCGACCCCTCCTGTCGACGTCGCGGTCCCATGACAATGGGCCGCCCTCCATCGATATGTGTGATTCGCACAAATCATCCGTGCCTGTTTGGACATTCATGCCATACGGCGTCGCTTGATTGTGCGATCTGCACACAATGTCCTCATGGGGTCGACTATCAGTCCTGGGTCCGCGGCGCGGTGGATGCGGGAGTACGTGAGCTCGACGTTCAGTCGCGCCGATTTCGAGGGGTTCATCGACCGGCTCGACTCGTCGATCTGCGCGGACGTTCCCGAGCTCGCGGCGGACACGGAGTTGCAGCGCGACCTCAAGGTCGCGATCCGGAGCCAGTTCCGGGCGTTCCTCGGCGCGGAGATCCCGGTCGACGGCGCCCGCGCGACGCCGACCGTCTCCGGTGAGTGCCACGCGCTCGCCCGGACCATCGCCCGCCGCGGCCTCGACCTCAGGGTGCTTTCCCAGTTCGACCATGCCTGCCATCGCGCCGTGCTCGGGTTCGCCACCGAGTTCGTCGCCAAGCAGGATCTCCCGAGCGACTTCGCGGTGGCTCTGATGACGATGATGTGGGAGCAGACCAGTGAGCTGATGAACACGATGCTCGAGGAGCTCAACACGACGTACACCCGCGAGCGGGAGAGCCTGCTGCGAGGTGCGTTCTCGCAGCGCATCGGCACGGTCCGGGAGATCCTGGACGGCACCACCGTCGACGTCGCCCAGGCATCCGCGCGGATGGCGTACCCGCTACACAGGTCGCATTCTGCCCTGATCGTGTGGGCAGAGGACGCCGCGCCGGGATTCGACCCCGTCCCCGATCTGGAGCCGATCGTCATGCGGCTGGCCAGGGCGGTGTCCGCCACCGACCTGCTCTGCGTACCGTCTGGCGCCAGGGGGCTGTGGGCCTGGATGGTCGACGGGGATCGGCTCGCCACCGATCCGCAGCACGCCGCGCTGGTCCCGGCAGGGGTCCGGATCGCGGTCGGTGGGCAGGGTGCAGGCATCGACGGGTTCCGGAGCAGTCACCGCGAGGCGCAGGCCGCCCGGTCGATCGCCGAGAACGGCAGGCAACGCCGCACGTTCACCCGCTACCGCGACGTCGAGGTCGTGTCCCTTGTCTCCCAGGATCCCGCCGCCAGGTCCGCGCTCGTCGAACGTGAACTGCGGGGAATGCTGGGCGACGACGCTGCCTCCGAGCGCCTGCGCGACACCGTCCGCGCCGTCTTGTCCTGCTGGGGAAACCACGAGGCCGCGGCGCGACGGCTTGGCGTGCACAAGAACACCGTTCGATACCGGATCCAGCGGGTGGAGGAGGTCCTCGGCCGGGACCTGGCGACGAACCGCCTGCCTCTGGAGCTGGCGTTGGAGTGCTTCGACACCTTCGGTAGGTGATCGGGGCTGTGCGGGTCACACAAATCACGGTGGTGACCTTGGCGAAATCTGCCAAGCACGAGCACTTTTCGCCGTGTGACGCTCGTCATGACACTCACCTGAGGACGAGGAGATTGCAGTGCGCACACCGAACATCCCCGACGGTTTCGACCTCACCGATCCCGCCGTGTACGCAGACCGGCTGCCCGCCGAGGAGTTCGCGGACCTGCGCCGGACCGCGCCGGTCTGGTGGAACCCCCAGTCCCCGGACAAGGGCGGGTTCGGCGACGGCGGCTACTGGGCAGTGACCAAACACGCTGATGTCAAGGAGGTCTCGCGCAACGGCGACGTGTACTCCACCTGGCAGAACACGGCGATCCCCAGGTTCGCCGACGACACCCCGCGCGAGACGATCGACATGCTGCGGCACCTGCTGCTCAACATGGATGCGCCGGAGCACACCAAGCTCAGGAAGCTGATCTCGCGGGCGTTCACCCCACGGTCGATCGCGGACCTGCGCCCGGCGTTGAAGGCGCGCGCCGAGACGATCGTCAAGCAGGCTGCGGCGGGCGGCACCGGCGATTTCGTGACGCAGGTCGCCGCCGAGCTCCCACTGCAGGCGATCGCCGAGCTGATCGGCGTCCCGCAGGACGATCGCGGCAAGATCTTCGACTGGTCGAATCAGATGATGGGTTACGACGATCCGGAGTTCGCTGAGGCCTCGGTCACCGCATCGACGGAGTTGCTGGGCTACTCGTATGAGATGGCGGAGCAGCGCAAGCGGTGCCCGGCCGACGACATTCTGACCACTCTCGTCGAGGCGAACGTGGACGGTGAGGCGCTGACCTCCGAGGAGTTCGGCTTCTTCGTGCTGATCCTCGCCGTCGCGGGCAACGAGACGACCCGCAACGCGATCACGCACGGGATCATGGCCTTCCTCGACCACCCGGATCAGTGGGAGTTGTACAAGCGGGAGCGACCCGCGACCGCGGTCGACGAGATCATCCGCTGGGCGACACCGGTGGTCGGCTTCCAGCGGACCGCGCTCAGCGACACCGTGCTCGGCGGCCAGGAGATCGCCGCGGGGGACCGGGTGGTGATGTTCTACGCATCGGCGAACTTCGACGAGGACGTCTTCGACAACCCGATGGACTTCGACATCACCCGGTCCGAGAACCCGCACCTGAGCTTCGGGGGCACCGGCGCCCACTACTGCATCGGGGCGAACCTCGCTCGGATGGAGGTGGGGCTCATGTTCGATGCGATCGCGGACCACATGCCGGACCTGACCAGGCTCGCCGACCCGCGACGCCTGCGGTCCGGGTGGATCAACGGGATCAAGGAGCTCCAGGTCGACTATCGGGGCGGGTGCCCGGTCCGGCACGGGTAGCTCGCGGCGGCTCGCTAGGGTCCTGTTGTGTCCCGAGCCGCGCTGACCGCAGATCAGATTTCCCGTATCGACGCCGAGCACCTCTGGCATCCGTATGGCGCATTTCCGTCCTCCACCAGCGCGTTGGTGGTCGACAGCGCGAGCGGGGTCCGGCTGACGCTTGCCGACGGCAGGGAGCTGATCGACGGGATGAGCTCGTGGTGGGCGGCCGTGCACGGGTATCGCAACCCGGTGCTCGACGCCGCCGCCACCGCCCAGCTGGGGCGGATGAGTCACGTCATGTTCGGCGGGCTCACCCACGAGCCGGCCGCCCGACTGGCCGAGTTGCTCGTCGAGATCACCCCGGACGGTTTGGACAAGGTGTTCCTCGCCGACTCGGGTTCGGTGTCGGTGGAGGTCGCCGTCAAGATGTGCATCCAATACTGGCGCAGCCTCGGCAGGCCGGACAAGAAGCACCTGCTGACCTGGCGCGGTGGGTACCACGGCGACACGTTCGCACCGATGAGCGTCTGCGACCCGGACGGCGGCATGCACTCGTTGTGGACGGACGTGCTGGCCCGGCAGGTGTTCGCGCCGATCCCGCCGAGCGAGTTCGACCCGGCGTACGTCGCCGAGTTCGAGCGGATCCTGCTCGAGCACCGGGACGAGCTCGCCGCGATCATCGTCGAACCGGTGGTGCAGGGCGCCGGCGGCATGCGTTTCCACGATCCGCGCTACCTGGCCGAGCTGCGTCGCCTCGCGGACGAGCACGAGTTGCTGCTGGTGTTCGACGAGATCGCCACCGGGTTCGGGCGCACAGGGGAGCTGTTCGCGGCCGACCACGCCGGGGTCGCCCCCGACATCATGTGCGTCGGCAAGGCGCTGACCGGTGGGTACATGACGCTCGCCGCCACGCTGTGCAGCACCGCGGTCGCGGCGGCGATCAGCGCTGGGGAGGCCGGCGGGCTGATGCACGGCCCGACGTTCATGGCGAACCCGCTCGCCTGCGCGGTCGCCGTGGCGGCGGTGGAACTGCTGCTCTCGCGGGACTGGCGCGGTGAGGTGGCGGCGCTGGGCGCCGGTCTTGCGGCAGGGCTGGCGCCGGCCCGGGACCTGCCAGGGGTGGCGGACGTGCGGGTGCTCGGCGGGATCGGCGTGATCGAGATGGAGCGGCCGGTGGACATGCGGCTGACCACCGACGCGGCGGTGGCGGCGGGTGTGTGGCTGCGGCCGTTCGGCAAGCTGATCTACGCGATGCCGCCGTACATCTGCACCCCCGAGGAGGTCGCGGCGATCGCGGCGGGGATGGTGGCGGCGGCGCGGGCGACCGCCCAGGCGGCCGCGCCGGGGAATTGAACACCACGGCGGTGCCGAGACTTGAACACCGTTCAAGTCCTCGCGTATGGTGCTTCCCGTGGGAAACGATCGCACCCCTCTGAGCTGGCTGGACGACGTCGCGCAGCAGCGCCGCGACGCCGGGCTGCGGCGTGAGCTGCGGCCGCGCACGCCTGCCCCGGCGACGATCGATCTGGCCTCCAATGACTATCTCGGTCTGGTCCGGCACCAGGAGGTGGTCGACGGCGCGATGGCAGCGCTGCGCCGCTGGGGTACGGGCGCGACCGGATCGCGCCTGGTCACCGGGACCACCACCGAACACGAACTGCTCGAGCGGGAACTGGCCGAGTTCGTCGGCGCCGAGGCTGGGCTGGTGTTCTCCTCGGGGTACACCGCGAACCTCGGTGTCGTCACCGCGCTGGCAGGCAAGGGTTCCGTGGTCATCTCCGACGCGGGCAGCCACGCCTCCCTCGTCGACGCCTGCCGGCTCTCACGGGCCCGGGTCGAGGTGGCCCCGCACGGCGACCTGGACCGGCTGCGCGACGCCCTCGCGACCAGGACCGAGGAGCGCGCGCTTGTGCTCACCGACTCGGTGTTCAGTGCCGACGGCGACCTGGCCCCGCTGCGGGAGATGCACCGGCTGTGCCGCGAGCACGGCGCGGTCCTGATCGTCGACGAGGCGCACGCCATCGGGGTGCGCGGGAACGGCGGCCGCGGCCTGGTCCACGAACTCGGGTTGGCGGGGGAGCCGGACCTGGTGGTCACCGCGACGCTGTCGAAGTCGCTGGCCAGCCAGGGCGGGGTGGTGCTCGGCGCCGAGAAGGTGCGCGCCCATCTCATCGACGCTGCCAGGGCGTTCATCTTCGACACCGGGCTCGCGCCCGCCGCGGTCGGTGCCGCGCGGGCCGCGCTCGGGGTGCTGCGTCGGGAGCCCGAACGGGCGACCGCGGTGCTCGATCGGGCCCGCGACCTGGCCCGGATTGCCGGTGTTGGCGAGCCCGAGTCCGCGGTGGTCTCGGTGGTGCTCGGCGACGCTCAACGAGCCTTCGATGCTGCCCAGGCCTGCCGCGAACGCGGTCTGCACGTGGGCTGCTTCCGCCCGCCGTCGGTGCCGGAGGGCACCTCCCGGCTGCGCCTGACCGCGCGCGCAACCATCACGCCCGACGAGCTCGCCACCATCGAGACCGTTCTCGCCGAGATCCTCGCCGGGGCGCCCGCGTGAGCGTGCTGCTCATCAGCGGGACCTCGACGGACGTCGGCAAGACCGTGGTGACCGCCGCGCTCGCCTCGGTCGCGCTGTCCGCCGGTCGCACGGTTGCCGTCTGCAAGCCGGCGCAGACCGGCGTCGGCGTCGGCGAGCCGGGGGATCTGGCCGAGGTGCAGCGGCTTTCGGGCGTCGGCGAGGTGGTCGAGCTGGCCCGGTACCCGGAGCCGCTCGCCCCCGACACGGCCGCTCGCCGCGCGGGGATGCCCCAGCTCGAGTGTGCCGATGTGGTCGCCGCGACCCGTGCGCTCGACGCCACCCACGACCTGACACTCGTCGAGGGCGCGGGCGGGCTGCTGGTCCGTCTCGGGGCGAACGGCTTCACGCTCGTCGACGTGGCGCGGGAGCTCGGCGCCCCGGTCGTCGTGGTCGCCGCGGCTGGTCTCGGCACCCTGAACCACAGCGCCCTGACGGTGCGCGCGCTCGAATCCGCCGGGGTGCCCTGCGTGGGTCTGGTCATCGGCTCCTGGCCATCGGAGCCGGATCTCGCCGCGCGGTGCAACCTCGAGGAGCTCGCCGAGGTGACCGGCGTGCCGCTGCTCGGGTCCGTCCCGGCCGGCTCGGCCGTGCTCGACCGCGAGGCGTTCGCGGCCGCGGCGCCAGGATGGTTCGATCCGGCACTCGCTCAGTGCTTGACGGGGCAACCGCTGCCGTAATCGACGTCGAACCGCTTGATCCCGTTCAGCCAGCCGGAGCGCAGGTGTTGCGGGTCGCCGAGGCGGGAGATGTCCGGCATGCGGTCGGCCAGTGCGTTGAAGATCAGGTCGATCTCGAGCAGGGCGAGGTTCGCGCCGAGGCAGAAGTGTGCACCCGAGCCGCCGAAACCCAGGTGCGGGTTGGGATCCCGGGAGATGTCGAACCTCGTCGGATCCTCGAACACGTCCTCGTCGAAGTTCGCGGAGGCGTAGAACATCGCAACCCGATCGCCCTTGCGGATCTGCTGCCCGCCGAGCACCGTGTCGGCGGTCGCGGTCCGCTGGAACGCGGTCACCGGGGTCGCCCAGCGGACGATCTCGTCGGCGGTCGTGGTCGGCCGCTCGCGCTTGAACAACTCCCACTGGTCCGGGTTCTCGAGGAAGGCGATCATCCCGTGGGTGATGGCGTTGCGGGTGGTCTCGTTCCCCGCCACCGTCAGCACGATCACGAAGAACCCGAACTCCTCTGGGGTGAGCTCGTCGCCGTCGATGTCGGCCTGGATCAGGGTCGTCACGATGTCCTCGGCCGGGCACGTGCGGCGGGCGTCGGCCAATTGGTAGGCGTACCCGAGGATCTCCGCGGAGGCGGTCATCGGGTCGGTGTCGTAGTCGGGGTCGTCGCCGCCGGTCATCTCGTTGGACCAGTCGAAGAGTTTGCGGCGGTCTTCCTGCGGCACGCCGATGAGCTCGGCGATGGCCTGCAGCGGCAGTTCGCAGGCGACCTGCGAGACGAAGTCGCCGCTGCCCGCCGTCGCGGCCGCCGCGACGATCTTCTCGGCGCGTTCCGCGAGGGTCGCGCGCAGGTTCGCGATCGCTCGCGGCGTGAACCCGCGGGCGACGAGTTTGCGCAGCGTGGTGTGCTCCGGTGCGTCCTTGTTCAGCATGATGAGCCGCTGCATCTCGACGTTCTCCGGCGTGATGTCGTCGTCGACCCGGACCATGGCTGTCTTCTCCCAGCTCGAGTAGAGCTCGGAGTTCCTGGAGATCTCCCGGATGTCGGCGTGCTTGGTCACCACCCAGTAGCCCTCGTCGCTGTAGCCACCGACACCGGGCGGCTGCGGATTCCACCACACCGGGCAGTGCGCGCGGAGCGCCGCCAGCTGCGCGTGCGGCACACCCGTCACATACAGGTCGGGATCGGTGAAATCGAATCCCGCGGGCAGGTCGAGTCCGGGAGTCGAAGGCCGCGGAGCGACTCGATCACCACGATGCGACACCATGCGAACGCCCTTCTCTCGGTGCGGCACGGCGCCCGATTCCGGAGCGGATCCGACGAATTGCCCAGTCGGATGCGGGGGTCGTGGTCATGCGCTTACCGTAGTGTGATAGCAATCACATCATCGGGTCTCGGAGGTTCGAATGTCCACCACCGAAATGATGGAGCTGCAACGCACGATCGGGCACCTGCGGCAGTGCGTCGGCTCGCTACGCACGGTTTACGGCGACGCGGCGGCGGTCCGCAGGCTCGCCAACGATGTGGAGCGACTGGATATCGACGCGGGTGACCTCGACGAGTCGCCTCCACGGATGGCGCACGGCGGGCAGCACGAGCGGGTGGCAGTGCCGGACACCCCATACGACCAGGCGCTGTGGCTGGGCGCCGATGACGAGGGCGTAGGCGGTCATCCCCACGAGCGCCGGTGAGCGCGCCCGCCAGGGAATCCGGTGGCGTCACCGGGCCCTCGCGCGCGCGGATCTCCGCGCGCACCCTGCGGACAGACCGATGGTGGCTTGCCCCCCTGCTGACGACTCTGGGGCTGGCCACCTTTGTCGTGTACGCGAGCATCCGGTCCTGGGTCCGCACCGCCTACTGGGTCGACCAGTACCACTACCTGACGCCGTTCTACTCGCCGTGCCTGAGCGAATCGTGCGTCCCCGGGTCCAGCCATTTCGGCACGCCCATCGGAGAGCTCCCGATGTGGATACCGCTCGGCTTCCTGGTGCTGCCGTTCCTGCTCGGCTTCCGGATCACCTGCTACTACTACCGCAAGGCCTATTACCGCTCCGTCTGGTTGGCCCCCGCGGCGTGCGCGGTCGCCGAGCCACACGCGCGGTACACCGGCGAGACGCGGCTGCCACTGATCCTGCAGAACTCGCACCGCTACTTCTTCTATGCGGCGCTGATCGTCTCGCTGATCAACACCTACGACGCGATCGCCGCCTTCCACGGCGAGAGCGGTGGGTTCGGCTTCGGCCTCGGCAACGTCATCCTGCTCGTGAACGTCATCCTGCTGTGGGCGTACACGCTGTCCTGCCACTCGTGCAGGCACATCACCGGTGGCCGGCTCAAGCACTTCTCGGCGCACCCGGTCCGGTATCGGCTCTGGACCCTGGTCGGCCGGCTCAACACCCGGCACATGCAGCTCGCCTGGACGACGCTCGCGACGCTGATGCTCACGGACTTCTACATCATGCTCGTCGCCAGCGGCACCATCTCCGACCTGCGGTTTATTGATTGAACTCGAGCACTGATCGATCCGAGCACCAACCGAGATCAAAGGGGGAGCGCCCGTGGCCGAGGTCGAACGGCACACCTACGACGTCGTCGTGATCGGCGCGGGAGGCGCAGGGCTGCGCGCGGTCATCGAGGCCCGCGAACGCGGTCATTCGGTCGCGGTGGTCTGCAAGTCGCTGTTCGGCAAGGCGCACACCGTGATGGCGGAGGGCGGCTGCGCGGCCGCCATGGGCAACGCCAACTCCAAGGACTCCTGGCAGGCGCACTACCGGGACACCATGCGCGGCGGCAAGTTCCTCAACAACTGGCGGATGGCCGAGCTGCACGCGCGCGAGGCACCCGACCGGGTGTGGGAGCTGGAAAGCTATGGCGCGCTGTTCGATCGGACCGAGGACGGTCGGATCAGCCAGCGCAATTTCGGCGGCCACACCTATCCGCGGCTGGCGCACGTGGGGGATCGGACCGGCCTGGAGATCATCCGCACCATGCAACAGAAGATCGTCGCCCTGCAGCAGGAGGACTTCGCCGAGACCGGCGACTACGAGGCCAGGATCAAGGTGTTCGCCGAATGCACGATCACCGAGCTTCTACTGGAGGAAGGCCGGATCGCGGGCGCATTCGGCTACTGGCGCGAATCCGGGCGGTTCATCCTGTTCGACGCGCCCGCGATCGTCATGGCGACCGGCGGGATCGGCAAGTCCTTCAAGGTCACCTCGAACTCGTGGGAGTACACCGGCGACGGGCACGCCCTTGCCCTGCGCGCGGGAGCGAACCTGATCAACATGGAGTTCGTGCAGTTCCACCCGACGGGGATGGTGTGGCCGCCGAGCGTGAAGGGGATCCTGGTCACCGAGGGGGTCCGCGGCGACGGCGGGGTGCTCAAGAACTCCGAGGGCGAGCGGTTCATGTTCTCCTACATCCCGCCGGTGTTCAAAGGCCAGTACGCCGAGACCGAGCAGGAGGCGGACGGCTGGCTCACCGATCCCGACAACAACCGCCGCACGCCCGACCTGCTGCCGCGCGACGAGGTCGCCAGGGCGATCAACTCGGAGGTCAAGGCGGGGCGGTCGACGCCGCACGGGGGCGTCTACCTCGACATCGCATCCCGGATGCCCGCCGACGAGATCGTGCGTCGGCTGCCGTCCATGCACCACCAGTTCAAGGAGCTCGCCGACGTCGACATCACCAAGGAGGCGATGGAGGTCGGGCCGACCTGTCACTACGTGATGGGTGGCATCGAGGTGGACCCCGACAGCGGATCGTCCAGCCTCCCCGGCCTGTTCGCGGCGGGGGAGTGCTCGGGCGGCATGCACGGGTCGAACCGGCTCGGCGGGAACTCGCTGTCGGACCTGTTGGTCTTCGGTCGTCGCGCCGGTCTCGGGGCGTCGGACTACCTGGAGTCGCTCGAGCGCAGGCCGATGATCGACGACGCCGACGTGACCGCGGCGGCGGCGATGGCGCTGGCGCCGTTCGATCCGCCGGGTGAGGGCGAGGCCACGGAGAACCCGTACACGTTGCACACCGAGCTCCAGCAGACGATGAACGATCTCGTCGGCATCATCCGGACGGACGGCGAGATCCGTGAGGCGCTGGCGAAGCTGGAGGAGATCAGGCGGCGGATCCCCGGTGTCACGGTGGAGGGACACCGGCAGTTCAACCCCGGATGGCACCTCGCGGTGGACCTGCGGAACATGCTGCTGGTCAGCGAGTGCGTCGCGAAGGCGGCGTTGATGCGGACCGAGAGCAGGGGCGGACACACCAGGGACGACCACCCGGCGATGGACTCCGGGTGGCGGGGCACGTTGTTGGTGTGCAGCGTGGTCGGCGGCGCCGACACCGCGGCAGGCACCGTCGTGCCCGATGTCACGGTCGCGCCGGTGCCCCAGCAGCCGATGCGCGCGGACCTGTTGGCGCTCTTCGATCTCGGCGAACTGGCCAAGTACTACACGGACGCCGAACTCGCCGATCATCCGGACTCGGCCCGAACAGGAAGTGAGGGCCCGTCATGACCTACGACGCGAGCTTCAGGGTGTGGCGCGGAGACGTGGACGGCGGTGACCTGCAGGACTATTCGGTGCCGGTCAACGAGGGTGAGGTGGTCCTCGACATCATCCACCGCTTGCAGGCCACCCAAACGCCGGACCTGGCGGTGCGCTGGAACTGTAAGGCGGGCAAGTGTGGATCGTGCTCGGCCGAGGTCAACGGCAGGCCCCGGCTGTTGTGCATGACCAGGATGTCCACGTTCACCGAGGACGAAATCATCACCGTCACGCCGATGCGGACCTTCCCGGTGATCCGGGACCTCGTCACCGACGTGTCCTTCAACTACCAGAAGGCCAGGGAGATACCGTCTTTCACGCCGCCTCCGGGGCTGAAGCCGGGGGAGTACCGGATGAAACAGGTGGATGTGGAGCGATCGCAGGAGTTCCGCAAGTGCATCGAGTGTTTCCTGTGCCAGAACACCTGTCACGTGGTGCGCGACCACGAGGAGAACAAGCAGGCCTTCGCCGGACCGCGGTTCCTGATGCGGGTCGCCGAGTTGGAGATGCACCCGCTCGATGTCGCCGACCGGCGCGACGCCGCACAGGACGAGCACGGACTGGGCCTGTGCAACATCACCAAGTGCTGTACCGAGGTGTGCCCGGAGAACATCCGCATCACCGACAACGCACTGATCCCGATGAAGGAACGCGTCGTCGACCGGCGCTATGACCCGATCGTCTGGCTGGGCAACAAACTGTTCCGGCGCGGCGACGGCTGAACCCAGCAGGCGGACAACATGTTCGACGAGGGAAGGAAGCTCCGATGCCCAACAAACCGGTTCTCGAGCGCGCCGCCCAGGAGTTCGCCGACGCGACGGCGAAGCCGCCGTTCATCTACGAGCTGCCCGTGGCGGAGGGCCGCGCGACATTCGACGAGGTGCAGGCGGGTGACACGGTGGCCCCGCCGGTCGATGTCGAGGACCGGGTGATCCCTGTCGGGCCGTCGGGGGAGGTGCCGGTCCGCATCGTTCGGCCCAAGGGTGCGAGCGGGACCCTGCCCGTCATCCAGTACAACCACGGCGCGGGATGGGTCTTCGGCAACACGCACATCTACGACCGGCTGGTCCGTGAGCTGTCGGTGGGCGCGAATGCTGCCCTGGTGTTCCCGAGCTACAGCCTCTCACCGGAGGCGAAGTATCCGACGGCCATCGAGGAGATCTACGGCACCGCCAGTTGGATCACCGAACACGGCGCCGACGAGGGTTTCGATACGACCCGCTTCGCGGTGGCCGGCGACAGCGTGGGCGGCAACATGACCATCGCCCTCACCCTGATGGCTAAGGAACGCGGCGGCCCCGACTTCCTCCAGCAGGTGCTCTTCTATCCGGTGACCGACGCGGGCCAGGACACGGAGTCGTATCGGCAGTTCGCGGACGGCTACTTCCTCACCGCGGGCGCGATGGCGTGGTTCTGGGACCAGTACACGACCGATCCGGCCGAGCGCGCGCAGGTGCTGGCCTCGCCGCTTCGCGCCACCGAGGAGATGGTGGCGGGCCTGCCGCCTGCGTTGGTCATCAACGGGGAGGCCGACGTCCTGCGCGACGAGGGCGAGGCCTACGCCAACAAGCTGCGCGCCGCCGGTGTGGCGGTGACCGCGGTGCGGTTCCAGGGCATGATCCACGACTTCGTCATGCTCAACGCGCTGGCCGACACGCACGCCGCCCGCGCCGCGATGCTGCTCGCGACGACGACGCTGCACCGGGCGTTGCACGGGGACTGACGGCCCGGCGCCCGCGGGCTCATGGAGCCAGGAAGGCGTCGCGGACGAAGTCCGTCGCGTCGGGTAGCGACAACCGCATCGTCCCGAGATGTCCTGCCGGGTAGGGCCGGAAGGTGAACTGCTCCCCGTTGCCGGTCAGGTCCGCGACCAGTTTGAGGGTCAGCGGCGCGGGGACGACCTCGTCCAGCATGCCCTGCCCGATGAAGAACGGGCGGTCGTATCCGCGGGTGGGGATCTCCAGCATCTCGCGCAGCGCGGCCAGGATGACCGGGTCGTCCAGTTGCCGGGAGAGCAGCTCGCCGATCGAGATCCCCGCGAACGCCTCCGCTGCCTCGGGGTAGCAGAGCGATTCGGCGCGGTCGAGTACCTCGCGGCCGAGCGGGCTGAGGTAGCCGTCGACGTCGACATCGGGGCGGGTCGCCCGCAGCCCGGCCAGCAAGTACGAGATGAACACGGTGGTGCCGGTCAGCGGGAGCTCGGGAAAGCCCGGGCCGCCGAGGGGGGCGAGGTTCTCGATGTTCGACGGCACCCCGAGGCCGACGGCGCCCCGGTAGTCGAGTTCCGGGGCGTACGAGGTGGCGAGCGAGGCGGCGACCATCGCGGCCTGGCCGCCCTGGGACTGGCCGAGCGCCACCCACTTCCGGGAGAGGGACGGGACGATCGCACGGGCGGCGCGGACCATGTCCACGATGCTGTGCGCCTGCGATCGGCCGTCGAGATACGGATGGATCCCGGGGGTGCCGAGCCCCACGTAGTCGGTGGCGACCACGGCGTACCCCTGCGTTAGCCAGCGCGTCAGGTAGCCGCCGCCGAGCACCCCGGTGGCCGTTGGCGCGCACTCGTCGGCGAGCCCGATCGCGCCGTGCCCCCAGGACACCACCGGCCAGCCGCCGGGCGGGGCCTGGCCCGGCGGGATGAAGACCGCGCCGGTGCTCAGTGCAGGCTCGCCGCCAGGACCGGTGGACCGGTAGGTCACCAGGTGGGCTTCCGCTGCATCGGGAATCCAGTACTCACGCACGAGTGGCCCAGACGTGACGACGGTGCCGGGTGGGCCTGCGGGTTCTGCGTGTGCGGGGACCGTCACGGCTCCCGCTGCAGCGATGAACACCGCGGCAACTGCCGCAACCGCGCGTGAGCCGAACCGGCCGACCATTCACCCATTGTGGGCGCAATGGAAGCCGGGTGGGGGAGAGGCGGGAAACAAGCAGGCGTGCTTGCTTAGTTCGTTAGGTCCGCTTACAGTGACGCAAGCTTGCCGGATGTGATCGCCGTCACGCCACCCGACTCCGGGTGGGCGTGACGGCGGCGGTACCGGCATCCTCCTGGCGACTGATCGGAGTTCTTGATGGACAACGGAATTGGCGACTTTCCGACGATTTCCGCCCTGCTCGCGGCCCGGGTCGCGGCAGCACCAGGGGCGACTTTCGTCCATTTCGGTGGTGAGGCGATCAGCTATGCCGAGATCGACGTGCGGTCGGACAGCGTGGCCACCGGTTGGCTGCGTCTCGGGATCGGCCACGGCGACCGAATCGCCATCGCGGCGACGAACTCGCCCGACTGGATCGTTGCGCACCTCGCCGCGGCGAAAATCGGGGCCGTGCTGGTCACCCTCAACGTCGTCTACCGCGAGCGCGAGTTCACCCACATGCTCACGCAGTCGGGGGCTCGTGCCCTGATCTGCGACGCGGAGTCGAACGGATTCGAGTTCGGACCCTTTCTCGATCAGCTCCGCCCCGACATCCCGACGGTCGAGCACCTGGTGTTCCTCGGTGGTGACGAGATCCCGGGCGGACGACGGTGGGCGGACCTCGCGGCCACCGAGCCCGATCCGGCGCTGCTCGCTCGCGCCGCCGAAGCCGTCCGCCCCGCGGACCCGGCGGTGATCCTCTACACCTCGGGAACGACCGGAACGCCCAAGGGTGCCACCATCACTCACGCCAGCCTGCTCGCTTCGGCCGCCGCGCAGGTGGAGCGGTTCGAGCAGACGGCCGCGGACGTGATTCTCGGCGTCATGCCGTTCAATCACGTCGGCGGGCTGACCTGCACGTTGGGCTCGACCCTTGTTGCAGGCGGCGCCATCGCGCTGTTGCCGAGGTTCCACCCGGACCTGGTTGTCGACGTGATGGCCGGTATCGGGGTGACGATGTTCGTCGGCGTCCCGACCATGTACAAGATGGTGCTCGGTGCGGACTCCGTTGCTGGCGTGGACATGTCGAGCGTGCGGTTGTGTGTGGTCGGCGGGTCGAACCTCGAGCCGGTCCTGGCCGAGCAGGTGGCGACGCGATTCGACGGTGTCCGGATCGCGAACCTGTACGGCATGTCCGAGACATCCGGTGCCTGCGTGATCTCGCCGCCGGGTGACTCGCTGGAAATGGTCGGCCGCAGCATCGGGACCATGACCGGCGACTTCGAGGGTCGCGTCGTCGATGGCCTGAACACCCCGCTCGCCCCGGGCGAGGCCGGTGGGCTGCAGGTCCGGGGCGGGTGCGTGGCGGCGGGCTACTGGCAGTTGCCGGACGAGTCGGCCGCGACGTTCCTTGCCGATGGCTGGTTGGCGACCGGCGATATCGCGTCGATATCGGAGGACGGGCACGTCACCCTGCTCGGCCGACAGAAGGAGATGTACGTGCGGGGCGGATACAACGTCTACCCGGCCGAGGTCGAGAACGTGCTGGCCGCGGACCCAGCGGTGGCGATGTGCGCGGTGATCGGGGTGCCCGACGAGACCTTCGGCGAGAGCGGTTACGCCTTCGTGGTGCCCGCGCCCGGCGCTGAGGTGGACGCCGAGTCGCTGCTCGAGCGGTGCAGGCGCGCACTGGCCAAGTACAAGGTGCCCGACCGGGTCGAGGTGGTCGACGGCCTGCCGATGACGCCCGCCGGCAAGATCCGCAAGGTCGCGCTGACGCCGCGGATCTGACCGGGGGTTGCTGCTCCTATTTCACGCCTGCCTTGATGGCGGCGTCCTGTAGCTTCGCGATTTCGATTGCCACGTCGGCCGGGACACGTTCACCGGTTTTGCTGTTGAATTCGAGGAACGCAAAGGCTCTGCCCTCACCGAAGACTATGACGGTCGTCCCACCAGGGGCATCCAGTATGCCGCCGCCAACGCCGACGTCGATCGGAGAAAAGGTCGCGCCCCCGGCTTCCTGGGAGACGGACTCCTTTGCTGCAGCGACTGCTGCAGCGGCGGTCGCCGAATTCTCGCGCACGATGACAGACGTACTGATCACCTCAGTGTCCTCATCGATGCCGAAACTGCCGGTGATGCCGTCCTGCTCCGGCTTGGTGGTGACCAATTTCCAGTCGGCGTCGATGTCGGTCGGCTCGATGAGCAGCCTCGCGTAGTCGATCGATGCGGGCGACGAGACCGCGACGCTGGTCGACGCGGCCACGGAGGCGGCGGACGCTGATTCCTCGCCGGAACCGCAGCCGGCGATTCCGACGGACGACGCCGCAGCGGCACCGAGCACCGCAACTCTCGAAATCTTCATCCGAGGATGATGGCAGCTGCGAAAACCCCGTGCAAACCGGTTATTCCGTTGGTAGTGAAGGGTGTTCGAGCGCGCACTCGACCTGCGAGACGCAGCCTAGTTCCGGGCCGCGGAGTGCAGCCGGCTGCGCACGCCGTCCACGAACAGGCTCAGCCCGTAGTCGAAACGCGCTGTGCCGCTGGTGCTGTCGTACAGCGGGGACGCGTCCTCGACCAGGGCGCCGTGCGAGTCCATCTGCATGCGGGACTGCTCGTCCATCGTCTGGCCGAGGATGTAGTACAGCAGCGTGTCGGCCGCGAGCTCGGATTCGTCGTCGGGCAGGCCTGCCTCGACGCAGGCGCGGGCGAGGGTGTCCCTGGCGTCGTTGGTGGCCAGCCGCGCCGAGTACGACGCGGCGGCCAGCTCGGCGCCGTCGCGGTGCGCGAGCAGCGCGTCACGCATCCGGTGCGCCACCGTTCGCAGCCGGGTATCCCAGTCCTTGGCCTCGATCGGCGCCGAGACGCGCGCGAGCATCTCGTCGGTGATCGCCGCGAGCAGGGTCTGCTTGTTGGGGAAGTGCCAGTACAGCGCCCCCGGCTGTACGCCGAGCGAGGTGGCCAGCCTGCGCATGGTGAGGTCTCCGAGGCCGTACTCGTCGAGGATGGCGATCGCCCCGTCGAGGACGTCACCGCGTCGCAGCTGCACTGTTCGTCATCCCCCGGGTGGTCGTGTGGCGTTTGACACCATTCCACCACGACCCTAACCTGAACGCCGTTCAACTTGCACGGTGTTCAAGTTGCGGCACCGCCGCAGCGTTCGAGTTGCGGAACGGCCGCAACATTCAGTCTGCGGCACCGTGTCCAGCCCCCGAGGAGTTGCAGTGACCCAGGCCCCCGCCCGCACAGACATTCTCGCCGTCGCCAGGGAACAGGTCCTCGAGCGCGGTGAGGGACTGACCCAGGAGCAGACGCTCGCAGTCTTGCAGCTGCCGGACGAGAGCCTCGAGGACCTGCTCGGCCTCGCCCACGACGTGCGGATGAAGTGGTGCGGCCCCGAGGTCGAGGTCGAGGGCATCATCAGCCTCAAGACCGGCGGCTGCCCCGAGGACTGCCACTTCTGCTCGCAGTCCGGGTTGTTCGCCTCCCCGGTCCGCGCCGCGTGGCTCGACATCCCGAGTTTGGTCGAGGCCGCCAAGCAGACCGCGAAGTCCGGTGCCACCGAGTTCTGCATCGTCGCCGCCGTCCGCGGGCCCGACGAGAAGCTGCTCGCGCAGGTAGCGGCAGGCATCGAGGCCATTCGCAACGAGGTCGACATCCAGATCGCCTGCTCGCTCGGCATGCTCACCCAGGAGCAGGTCGACCAGCTCGCCGCGATGGGTGTGCACCGCTACAACCACAACCTCGAGACCTCCAAGTCGCACTTCCCGAACGTGGTCACCACCCACACCTGGGAGGAGCGCTGGGGCACCCTGAAGATGGTCCGCGAGGCGGGCATGGAGGTCTGCTGCGGTGGCATCCTCGGCATGGGCGAGACCCTCGAACAGCGCGCGGAGTTCGCCGCCAACCTGGCCGAGCTCGACCCCGACGAGGTGCCGCTGAACTTCCTGAACCCGCGCCCCGGCACCCCCTTCGGTGACCTCGAGGTGCTGCCTGCCAGCGACGCGCTGCGTGCCGTCGCCGCCTTCCGGCTGGCGTTGCCGCGCACCATCCTGCGGTTCGCGGGCGGCCGGGAGATCACCCTCGGTGACCTGGGCGCCAAGCAGGGCATCCTGGGCGGAATCAACGCCGTCATCGTCGGCAACTACCTGACCACGCTGGGTCGCCCGGCGGAACAGGACCTCGACCTGCTCGGCGAGTTGCAGATGCCGATCAAGGTTCTCAACGACACCATCTAGGGTTGGATTCGTGACGTTCCCTCAAGAGCTGAGCAATGCCGCGCCCGTCGACGAGATCGTCGAGCGCTATAACCCGTTCACCGGCCGACGGGTGGTGCCGGGCTTCGACGACACCATCCCGGCCGCGGCTCAGCTCGGCCTGGAGCCGCCGCGCTTCTGCGAGGACTGTGGCAGGCGGATGATCGTGCAGATCAGTCCCGACGGTTGGTGGGCCAAGTGCTCCCGGCACGGCGTCCTCGACTCCAGCTACCTGGGCCAGCGCTGACCGTGGCCGTCGACAGGTCGGAGATCCGTGCCGCCGCGCGCATCGTGGTGGCGGTGGTCGCGGCCAGTGCGCTCGCGGGGATTGGGTGGGGGCTGCTCGTGCCCGCACAGCATTTCCTGGTGGTCGCAGGCGGTCGCGCGGCGTCGCTGACCTCCGAGAGCGGGCACCAGTTCGACGCGGTCGCGTTGTTCCTGTGCGCCGGTCTGACCGTGGGCGTGCTGAGCGCGTCGGCGGCCTGGCTGTGGCGTTCGGTGCGCGGTCCCGTCGTGCTCGTCGGCCTGCTGATCGGATCGGCGGTCGGTGCCGCCACCACCGCGGTGGTCGGCCTCGGGATCGCGGGGCTCCGGTTCCCCGATCTGCCCGACGCCGTCGCCGGGCAGATCGTCCCGGTGTCGCCCGGGCTCGGCACCGCGATGGTGCTCATCCTGCAGCCGCTGGTGGCGGCCTTCGTGTATCTGGTGCTCGCCTCGATGAGCCCGCGCGACGACCTCGGTGTCGCCGCGCCTTCCGACGAGAGTGCACCTGCAGGCGACCTTCCGGGGTCGATGCCCCAGCAGGTGCACAGTCGGCTGGAGGCCTAGCTCGGCGGTCGCAGGGCCGCGAACTCGTCCGTGACGCGCAGCCGCGACTCGGCGAACCGGTAGAGCGCGGGTGGACGACCGCCCGCCTTGCCCGACGGAGCGGTGTCACCCGTGGGCGTGAGCACCCCCCGTCGGCCGAGCACCCGCTGCAGGTTGGTGGCATCCACCTGATAGCCGAGTGCGGCGCAATAGATCTCGCGCAGGGTCGACATCGCGAACTCGGCAGGGGCAAGGGCGAAGGCGATGTTGGTGTACGACAGCTTCGCCGCCAACCGCGCCCTGGCGTGCTCGACGACGACGCCGTGGTCGAACGACATCTCGGGCAGGGCGGAGACCGGGTGCCAGGCGGTGTCCGGGGGCAGGTGCGGATCGGAGGGCAGGGGGATGAGCCCGAGGAAGGTCGATGCGATCCGCCGGTCGCCGGGGACCCGGGCGGGATCGCTGAAGACCGAGAGCTGCTCGAGGTGCGCCACCTCGCGCACGTCGACCTTCTCGGCGAGCTGACGCCGGGCGGAGGTGATCAGGTCCTCGTCGTCGCCGAGCTGCCCGCCGGGCAGTGACCAGGTGCCCTTCTGCGGGTCCAGGGCCCGCTGCCACAGCAGAACCGCCAGTTCGGGGCGGCCGTCGAAGTCGCGAACCTGGAAGACCGCGGTGAGCACTTCGTGGACGGTGCTAGGATGGGGCATGTTTTCGATCCTAAGTCGAAAACCCCGAAAATCGAAACCCGCACGTGTGGGGAATCGGATGGCAGATCCGGCGCAGACCGACCGGATCCACGGTGAAGGAGCAAGGCCATGACCTCGACGTTGTGGGCAGGTGCAGGTTCGATCACGGACGCACCCGGCGGTTACACAGGTGTGGAGGCCACTCCGGAGTGGGCGGCCGAGGTCCGGCGCCTCGCCAAGGAGCGCGGCGCGACGCTGCTCGCGCACAACTACCAGCTGCCCGCCATCCAGGACGTGGCCGACCACGTCGGCGACTCGCTGGCGCTGTCCCGGATCGCCGCCGAGGCGCCGGAGGACACCATCGTGTTCTGCGGCGTGCACTTCATGGCCGAGACCGCGAAGATCCTCAGCCCGAGCAAGACCGTGCTCATCCCCGACGAGCGCGCCGGCTGCTCGCTGGCCGACTCGATCACCGCGGACGACCTGCGGGCGTGGAAGGCCGACTACCCCGACGCTGTGGTGGTGTCGTACGTGAACACCACGGCCGAGGTGAAGGGCCTGACCGACATCTGCTGCACCTCGTCCAACGCGGTCGACGTGGTGAACTCGATCGACCCCGACCGCGAGGTGCTGTTCCTGCCGGACCAGTTCCTCGGCGCGCACGTCAAGCGGGTCACCGGCCGGACGAACATGCAGATCTGGGCGGGCGAGTGCCACGTGCACGCGGGCATCAACGGTGACGAGCTGACCGCACAGGCCAAGTCGCACCCCGACGCCGAGCTGTACGTGCACCCGGAGTGCGGCTGCGCCACCTCCGCGCTGTACCTCGCGGGCGAGGGCTTCGTGCCCGAGGACAAGGTCAAGATCCTGTCCACCGGCGGCATGCTGGACGCGGCCCGCGCCAGCCAGGCGAAGCAGGTGCTGGTCGCGACCGAGGTCGGCATGCTGCACCAGCTGCGCAAGGCCGCGCCCGAGATCGACTTCCAGGCCGTCAACGACCGCGCCTCCTGCCCGTACATGAAGATGATCACCCCGGCCGCGCTGCTGCGCTGCCTGATCGAGGGCAAGGACGAGGTGCACGTCGACCTGGCCACCGCCGAGCGGGCGCGCAAGTCCGTGCAGCGGATGATCGAGATCGGCAACCCTGGCGGCGGCGAGTAATGACGCCCGCCGGCCGGACGAGCTGGGAGGCGAACGCCGACCTCGTGGTCGTCGGCGGCGGGGTCGCGGGCCTGACCGCGGCCCGCGCCGCCTCGCTGCGCGGACTGAAGGTGCTCACCGTGAGCAAGGGCGGACCGACCGACACCGCCACGCAGTACGCGCAGGGCGGCATCGCGGTCGTCGGCGACCTGCGCACGGACTCGGTCGACTCCCACGTGGCGGACACCTGTGCAGCGGGCGCCGGGCTGTGCGACGAGGACGCCGTGCGGTCGATCGTGGCCGGCGGCGCCGATGCCGTCGCCGCGCTCACCGACCTCGGGGCGGTGTTCGACCGGGGTCGCGACGGCGACGTCTCCCGCACCCGCGAGGGCGGGCACAGCACCCGCCGGATCATCCACGCGGGCGGCGACGCCACCGGCGCCGAGGTGCAGCGGGCGCTCAACGCCGCGGGCCTGCCCGTGCTGTTCGGGGCGGCGGCCGCGCGGGTCGTCACCGACGACCGCGGTGTGGTGGGCCTGCTGGTGCTCTCCGACAAGGGACTCGGCATCATCCACACGCCGTCCGTGCTGCTGGCCACCGGCGGACTCGGGCAGCTGTACTCGTGCAGCACCAACCCGCCCGGCGCGACCGCCGACGGCATCGCGCTGGCGCTGGACGCAGGCGCGGCCGTCGCGGACGTCGAATTCGTGCAGTTCCACCCGACCGTGCTGTTCACCCCTGGCGGCGTCGGCCGACGGCCACTGATCAGCGAGGCCGTGCGCGGCGAGGGCGCGATCCTGGTGGACGGCAACGGCGACTCGGTGACGGCCGGGGTACACCCGATGGGTGACCTGGCGCCGCGCGATGTGGTCTCGCGCGCCATCGCTGATCGGATCCGCCGCCTCGGCACCGACCACGTGTACCTCGACGCGCGCAGGCTCGCCGGGTTCGCGGAGCGGTTCCCGACGGTGACCGCGTCCTGCCTGGCCGCGGGGATCGACCCCGTGCACCAGCTCATCCCGGTGGCCCCGGCGGCGCACTACGCGTGCGGTGGCGTCGTGACCGACGTGCACGGACGCACCGAGGTGCCAGGGCTCTACGCCGCGGGCGAGGTGGCACGCACCGGCCTGCACGGCGCCAATCGGCTGGCCTCCAACAGCCTGCTCGAGGGCCTCGTGGTCGGGGAACGGGCAGGCATCGCGGCCGTCGAGCGGTCCGGGATGGCGGTGGAGGTCGGCTCCGCGGACCTGACGTCGCGGCCGCACGTCGCCAGGGATCGGGTGCAGTCGCTGATGACCGCGCACGCCTCCGTGGTCCGGGACGGGGACGGATTGTCGACGGCGGCAAGCGAACTCGCCGACTCGGCGGAGCTCGTCCCGGCCGATGCGACGGGCCTCGAGGACGCCGCGCTCACCGTGACGGCCGCCGCCCTTGTGCTGGCGGCCCGCGCGCGGACCGAGAGCAGGGGTTGCCACACCCGCAGCGACTTCCCCGAGGCGTCGGAGTCGCTGCGCCACGGCATCGAGGTGCGGCTGGGGTCCGACGGCGACCTCGAGCTGCCCGAACTCGTGACGGCCCCGAACTAGAGACAGACGACCCTTGTGACGACTTCGACAGGAGCACGATGACCACGCTGGCGGACGGCCTTGACCGCGACGAGATCCTCACCCTGGTGCGGGTGGCACTGGGCGAGGACCTGCGGTACGGCCCCGACATCACCTCGGTCGCGACGGTTCCGGAGGGCGCGGTGGCCAAGGCCTCCGTGGTCTCGAGGGCGGCTGGCACGGTCGCCGGGATCGACGTCGGCCTGCTGGTGCTCGACGAGGTGGTCGGCGCGGGCAACTACGAGGTGCTCGGACGCGTCGAGGACGGCGCCGTCGTGCGGCCGGGGGAGTCGGTGCTGAGCGTGCTGGCCCCGACGAGGGACCTGCTCACCGCGGAGCGCACCATGCTCAACCTCATGTGCCACCTGTCCGGGATCGCGACCGCGACCGCGGCCTGGGTGGAGGAGGTGCGCGGCACCGAGTGCCGGATCCGCGACAGCCGCAAGACCCTCCCCGGGTTGCGCGGGTTGCAGAAGTACGCGGTCCGGATGGGCGGCGGGGTCAACCACCGGATGGGCCTCGGGGACGCGGCGCTGATCAAGGACAACCACGTCGCGGCGGCCGGCTCGGTGGTCGCCGCGCTGAAGGCGGTGCGGTCGGCGGCCCCTGACATCGAGTGCGAGGTCGAGGTGGACAGCCTGGCCCAGCTCGACCAGGTGCTCGCGGAGGATGTCGAGCTGGTGCTGCTGGACAACTTCGCGCTCTGGGAGACGCAGACCGCGGTCCAGCGGCGCAACTCGGTGGCGCCGCAGACCAAGCTCGAGTCCTCCGGCGGGCTCACCATCGACGTCGCGGCCGACTACGCCAGGACCGGCGTGGACTACCTCGCGGTCGGTGCGCTGACGCACTCGGTGACGGTGCTGGATCTGGGCCTGGACATGTGATGCGGCTCCGCCGTCCGTGCGCGAGTCTCACCCGGTTGGGGTGACGAGCGCGCACAGTCGGCGCAGCCGAATCGGGGGCTAGTCTGCAAGAGACCGAACGTGCGACGGATGAAGGAGAACCAGATGAGCTCTCGTCTCAACCCGTACATCAGCTTCGCCGACAACGCGAGGCAGGCCATGGAGTTCTACCAGGGGGTCTTCGGCGGCACCCTGAACCTGAGCACCTTCGGCGAGTTCGGCGCTCCCGACGCCCCCGAGGCCAACCTGATCATGCACGGCATGCTGGAGACCCCCGGCGGATACACGCTGATGGGTGCCGACACGCCGCCCGGGATGGAGCACAAGCCCGGGGCGAACATCGCGGTGAGCCTGAGCGGCGACGACGGCGACGAGCTGCGTGGCTACTGGGCGAAGCTGTCCGACGGAGGCACCGTGTCGGTCCCGCTGGAGAAGCAGATGTGGGGCGATGAGTTCGGCATGTGTACCGACAAGTTCGGCATCGGCTGGATGGTCAACATCGGTTCCCCGCAGGCCTGACGCCCGCCGCCGCGGCTAGGCCGCCGCCGCGCCGCGGCGCACCAGCGACAGGAATGCCGCCGCCGCGAAGAACAGGCCGGAGAACACCCGGCCGGTGACGCGTTGCTGTTTCGGCGAGCGCATCATCCGCAGCACTCGCGCGGCCAGCCCGGTGTAGCCGGTCATCACCATGACGTCGACGGCGATCATCGTCGCGGCGATGATCGCGTACTGCGGCACGAGTGGTGCGGCCGGCTCCAGGAACTGCGGCAGGACGGCCAGCATGAAGACCACCGCCTTCGGGTTGCTGGCGTTGACCAGGAATCCGCGGGCCACCAGGGCGGCCGCGGAGTGACGGCGGGTATCGGTATCCGTGGACACCTCGGTCGGTGCGGCCCGCCACTGCCGGATCCCGAGGTAGACCAGGTAGGCGACGCCGAACCACTTGATGACGGTGAACGCCAGCGCCGAGCTGGCGAGGAGCGCGCCGACCCCGGCCGCGACGATGACCACCTGCAGCAACAGACCGATCTGCAGGCCGAGGATGTTCCAGTAGCCGCGCCGCAGGCCGTGGCTGAGGCCGGTGGACATCGACGCGATCGCGCCCGCGCCGGGGGACAGGCTGATCACCCACGCGGCACCGAAGAACGCGAACCACATCTGCCAGGCCATGAGAACCCCACCTTCACCTACGAGGAGCGGGCGACACGCGACGCGCGTGCCCGCGGTTGGAGCATAGGTCGGGGCGGCCCCGCGTATCTTGTGGCCATGCCCGCACTCGCAGTCGAGCCCGTAGACCTGGGACCCCGCAAGGTGGCCTGCCGCGTCCTGGTCAATGCCCCCGTGAGCGAACTGTTCGGCCTGGTCGCCGATCCGAGACGACATCACGAGTTGGACGGATCGGGGACCGTGCAGGCGTCCGTCTCGGGGCCGGCCCGACTCGAGCGGGGCGACAAGTTCTCGATGTCGATGCGGATGTACGGCTTCCCCTACCGCATCACCAGCACCGTCACCGCGTACGAGGACGGCAGGCTGATCGAGTGGCGGCACCCGTTCGGGCACCGGTGGCGCTGGGAGTTCGCCGAGGTCTTCTCGGCCGACGCGCCGGTGCCGCAGACACAGGTCACCGAGGTCTTCGATTACACCGACTCGAAGCTGGCAAAGTCCTTCGAGCTCATCGGGTTTCCCCAGAAGAACGCGAAGGGGATCTCGGCGACGCTGGAGGGCCTGCAGCGGCGATACGCCTGACGGCGGCGGCTAGGAGCCGGTCGGGCCCAGGCAGCTCTGCGGCGGGCTGACCAGCGAACAGAACGCGGGCGCCATCACCGGCCGATAGTCCGCGGGCACGCCGCCGGCGGCGATCAGGTCCCGGTACGCGGCGACGCCGTCGGTCGGCCTGCGGGTCAGCGTCGGGTCGGTCAACGTGTCGACGGTGTACAGGCCGAACCGCGGCCGGTAGGTGCCCCACTCGTAGTTGTCGGTGATCGACCAGTAGTTGTAGCCGATCACGTCGGCGCCCTCGGCCCGCGCCCTGGTGAGCCAGTAGACGTGGTCGCGCAGGTGATCCGAACGGGTGTACCCGTCGGGCCTCGGCGCGCCGTTGTCGGTGGGCATCCCGTTCTCCACCACGTAGATCGGCAGCTCCGGGTACTTGCGCGCGTAGTACATCGCGGCGTGATAGATCCCGTCCGGCTGCGGCCGGATGTCGTAGAAGGCGTCGGTCACGGCGGCCGCCGCGGTCAGGTTGTCCAGGGAGACGCCGTAGTAGTAGTCGAGGCCGAGGAAGTCCAGCTTGTCGCGGACCCGGTCGGCGAACACCGAGTCCACCGCGCCCATCGCGGCGGGGATGTAGGAGACGTTGCTCGAGACGCGGGCGTCGGGGTCGAGGCGATGGATGGTGTCGTAGATGCTGCGGTGTGCGCCGACCATCCGGTCCAGCATCTGCGGGGCCGCGGGCAGCGAGATGCCGCCGAAGGTCAGCTCCTTCTGCACGAACACCGTCGGCTCGTTGAAGGTGATCCAGTCGGCCCCTGCGCCGGCGTAGCGCTCGACAACGCGCTCGGCGTTGGTCAGCCAGCGGGCCTGCGTGTTCGCGTCGGCCCAGCCGCCGCGGTCGGCGATCCAGCCCGGGTAGACCCAGTGGTCGAGGGTGATCATCGGCTTCATGCCGTGCCCGCGGATCTCCTCGATCACGTCGTCGTAGTAGGCGAACTCGGCCTCGTCCCAGCCGTCAGGGGTTGGCTGCACCCGGGCCCATTCGACGGAGAATCGGAAGACGTCGACGCCGAGGGCCGCCGCGCGGGCGACGTCCTCCCGGTAGCGGTGCCGGAAGTCGGGCCCGGAACCGTACGGGTCGTGGGTCTTGCCCGACGACACGTAGCGCGACCAGTTGCTGTCCGGCGGCGAGCCCTCGGACTGGAAGCCGGAGGTGGCAACGCCCCATTCGAAATCCGCGCCCAGTCCGGTCGGGACGGCCTCGGCGGGTGATCCGGCGGCCAACGGAGCCGCCACCACTGCGAGGAGGAGGGCGAGGATCCGGGCGATTCGCGTCACGCGTCGCACGGTAGGGCAGTGGGGTCCGGTCGCGGGGGCGATTCGCCGATGAATTACGTTCGATGTATCAACGATTCCACATCGTTCGTGGCCCGCGGCCACCCGTGAGGGGAGCCGTACCCGCCGACCGAGAGGTGCCGCTCGTGAACTCTCCGCTCGTGAACTCTCCGCTCGCCTTCTTCGACACGACCCCGGACGGATACGTGGCGTTGCCCTTCGCGGTCAGCCGGTGGTCACCGGACATGGTCAGCGGTGTGGCGCTGTGCGGACTTCTCGCCCGCGCGCTCGAAAACGGCCACGGCGGTGACGGATTCGTGCCCACCCGGCTGACGGTCGACCTGTTCCGTCCGGCGCGGACCAGCCCACTGACCACCACGACCACGGCGGTGCGCGAGGGCAAGCGGATCCGGGTCGCCGACGCCGAGCTGCTCCAGGACGGGGAGCCCGTCGCGCGCGCGTCCGCGGTCTTCCTGCGCCCGTCGGAGCAGCCGCCCGGCGACGTCTGGACCCGCGATCGCCGCCCGTCACCGCCGCCGGCCTCGATCGCCCCGCCGACCGATGCGCTCACGCCGCCGTACTTCGGCAGCGATTCGCACCCCGATGGCTGGTCCACCTCGATGTTCGAGCATCAGGGCGTCAGCCGTAAACGCATGTGGGCCAGGCATCTTCCCGTGGTGGCAGGGGAGGAGCCGTCGCAGTTCGAGCGGGCCGCGATGGCGGGCGAGCCGACCAGCCTGATGACCAACTGGGGCAGCGAGGGTGTCGGCTTCATCAACGTCGACCTGACCCTCGTGCTGGCCAGGCTGCCCGAGGGGCCGGACGTCGGGATCGAGGCGGACGACCACATCAGCTCCGACGGTCTGGCCGTTGGCACCGCGACGATGTTCGACCGGGGCGGCCCGATCGGTACCTGCGTGGTCAGCGCGCTCGCCAACGCGCGGCGGCAGGTGGACTTCGCGGGCCAGGGCGAGTTCGAGATACCCGCGACGACCTAGCTCCTTCTGTCCTCGCCGAGGAACGGCCGGACCAGGTCGAGTGGCAGCGGGAAGATCATCGTCGAGTTGTGCTCGCCGCCGATCTCCCGCAGCGTCTGCAGGTAGCGCAGCTGCAGGGTCGTCGGGTTGCGGCTGATGATGTCGGCCGCGAGCGCGAGCTTCTCCGCCGCCTGGAACTCGCCCTCCGCGTTGATGATCTTTGCTCGCCGTTCGCGCTCCGCCTCGGCCTGCCGCGCGATCGCCCGCTGCATGTTCGCCGGGATCTCGACGTCCTTGATCTCGACAGTGGTGACCTTGACGCCCCACGGCTCGGTCTGCTGATCGATCACCTTCTGCAGATCCTCGTTCAGCCGTTCCCGCTCGGCGAGCAGGGAGTCGAGCTCGGCCTTGCCCAGGATCGAGCGCAGCGTGGTCTGGGCGATCTGCAGAGTCGCGAGCAGGAAGTCCTCCACCTCGACGATCGCCCGGTCGGCGTCGATCACCCGGAAGTACGCGACGGCGGTGACCTTCGCAGGCACGTTGTCGCGGGTGATCACCTCCTGGACGGGGATCTTGAGCGTCACCGTGCGCAGGCTGACGCGCACCATCCGGTCGACCGCCGGGACCAGCAGGACCAGCCCGGGGCCTTTGGAGTCGAGGACCCGACCCAGCCGGAAGACCACACCGCGCTCGTACTCGCGCAGGATCCGCACCGAGGTGCCCGGGAGCACCAACATCAGCAGGACGACGATGACGAGGAGGGCGAAGACGGCGGTCACGGCGACCACTCCCACGGTTCGCGTCGGCGCACCGACAGGGTGAGTCCACGGATCCGCTCGACCACGACGGACTCGCCCTCCGACGGCTCGGGGTCCTGCTCGTACCCGAACTCCACCTTGGCGCGCCAGAGCCCGCCGGCCGTCTCAACCTGGCCGTGCGATCCGGTCCAGTTCCGGACGACGGCATCCGTGCCGATCAGGGACTCGGGCCCGCTGTGCACCGGCAGGCGCCTGGCGACCAGCGCCTTTCGGCCGGCCAGCGCCATCACGCCGAGCCCGACCACCGCGACACCGACCGTCACGGGGACCGCGATCACCGACCCGGCGCCATCGGCGGCGAACAGCATCCACACACCCGCGGCGGACAGGAGCGCGCCCGCGGCGCCGAGGATCCCCGCGGTCGGGGTGTGGGCCTCGACCACGATCAGCAGGATGCCCACCACCAGTGCCAGCAGGCCCAACGCGGTCATTTCCACTCCCACGATCAACGCTCGTAGGGGGCCCGGCCGCTCGCATAGCCACTTCGCGGCCGAACCCTCGACTCCACGGTAATCCGGTGCACGCGCCGCGGCCACCGGTCAGGTCGGCGCGCCCGGCGACCCCGCGTCGACCTGCTGACCTGCGGTCGGGATTGTTACGTCCTCGTAAATGTGTTCTGGATCACGTACCATGATTCAACTGCCTTTGAACTTTCGGCAGTGGTTGTTAGGCGCAATGCCGGGAGCTCACATGACTGCGAACACATCGCCGTCGGGGCGGTCCGTCCGCCGGGCACGATCGACGCGATCCCCACGGATCGCGGTCGCGGCCGAGCCGCGGTTCATCGCCGGTGCCAGCCTTCGGTCCAGGATCCTGGCCGAGTCGATCCGGTTCACCGTCAAGCCCGCCCTCGAGGTGTGGGCCCGTTGGCCGAGTTCCCTGTGGCCCGCAGGCGCACTGGACCTCGCTGCCAGGATCGTTCCGCCAGGCCGGGGAGTGGGCAGGCGCCGGATCCGCCTCGAGCACTGTGACGCCGAATGGCTGCAGGCCCGCGACGCGATGCGCGACGCGGTGGTGCTGTACCTGCACGGCGGCGGCTTCCTGACGTGCGGGCTGAACACCCACCGGAATCTGGTCTCCCGGATCTCCGGTGCGGCAGGAGCGCCGGTGCTCGCCGTCGACTACCGGATGCTGCCCAAGCATCCGATCGACGCTGCCATCGCGGACGGCGTCGCCGGGTACCGGTGGCTGCTGGAGCAGGGATTCGAGGGCAAGCGGATCGTCATCGCAGGCGACTCCGCCGGTGGCTACCTGACCTTCGCGACGGCCATCGCGATCGCCGAACTGGGCCTGCCCACCCCGGCCGGGCTCGTCGCGCTCTCGCCGCTCACCGACATCGACCCCGCGACCAAGCTGGCGCACCCGGGAGCCGACGGCTGCCCGTTGATCCCGCGGTCGGTCCTGCTCGCATTGGCGGACGTGGCGGCCGCGAGGGCGGGCGCGAACTCGCGAACCTCCCCGGTCAACGGGGTGCTGGCGGGGTTGCCGCCGGTGCTGATCCACGTCGGCTCGACCGAGATCCTCTACCCCGACGCGGAGCTGATGGCGCAGCGCCTCGGCGCGGCGGGGGTATCGGTGACGCTGGAGGTCTGGGATCGCCAGGTCCACGTCTTCCACGCGGCGGCCGGTCTGATCCCGGAGGCGGAGCGGGCGATCGCCAGGGTCGGCGAGTTCATCCGCACCTGCACACCCGCCGCCGAGGCGCCCGCCCTCACCGCCGTCTGAGCGGTGCGCTCGCGCTGGCCGGCCCGCGGCGCCGTCCTGATCGCCGGGGCACTGCCGCTGGTCGCCTTCCCCGCGCCGGGCCTCGACCTGCTGGCCTGGGTGGCGCTGGTGCCGGTCCTGCTCCTGCTGCGCGCGGCGGACACCCCCCGCGAGGCGGCGCTGCGCGGATGGCTCGCGGGTGTCGGTTTCCTGGCAGGGACGCAGTACTGGCTGGCGCCGAACCTTGTCTACTTCTTCCCGTTCGCGATCGGTCTGCTCGCGCTGCTGTGGACCGGGTGGGGGATCCTGGCGCGGGCCCTGCTGCGCGGCGCCGAGACACCGGCGCTGGAGGTGTCCGCCGTGGTCGGGGTGCCCGCCGGCTGGGTGCTGATCGAGACCGTGCGGTCCTGGCACTGGCTCGGCGGGCCCTGGTCGCTGTTCGGGTCGACGCAGTGGCGCAGGCCGAGCGTGCTGGCGCTCGCGTCGGTCGGCGGGGTCTGGCTGGTCGGCTTCGCCGTGGTCGCGGCCAACGTCGGGCTCGTGATCCTTCTCGTCGGCCGCGGAACGGCGCGGTATGTCGGCGCGGCGGCCTCCCTCGTGGCGGTCGCCGCCGGTCCGCTCTGGTCCGCGACGCGACCCGAGCTGCCCGCCGGCCCCGACGTGCCGGTGGCGCTGGTGCAACCGGGAATCGGGCACGACGACCTGCTGATCCGCCAGGAGGAGCTGACCCGCGGGCTCGGCCACCCGGTGCATCTCGTGGTGTGGGGCGAGAGCAGCGTCGGCGAGGACCTCACCGCCCGGCCCGACGTCCTGGACCGGCTCACCGCGCTGTCGGGCTCCGTCGGGGCCGAGCTGCTGGTGAACGTCGACGCGCGGGTCGCAGGCAGCGGAGCCATCGCGAAGACCTCGACCCTGATCGGCCGGGACGGGATCGAGGCCGAGTACCGGAAGACCCGGCTGGTGCCGTTCGGCGAGTACGTGCCGTTCCGCGGCCAGCTCGGTTGGCTCACCCGCGTCACCGAGGTGGCGGGCCAGAACCGTGAGGCGGGCGAGAAACTGGTGGTGATGGACGTCGACGGGCTGGCGATCGGGCCGCTGATCTCGTTCGAGCAGACCTTCCCTGATCTGGCCCGCGCACAGGCGAGGAACGGCGCCGCGCTGCTGGTCTACCAGTCGTCGACGGCGACTTTCCAGGGCAGCTGGGCGCCGGCGCAGCTCGCGAGCTTCGGCGCGCTCCGGGCCGCCGAGACCGGACGGCCGGTGGCCGCGGCCGCGCTCACCGGCGTCTCCGCGGCCTTCGACGCCAGGGGCAATCGGCTCGCGTGGATGCCTGCCGCCGAGAGCGGCGCACTGGTCGTCGACATGCCGACTTCGGTGGAGGACACCGTGTTCGACCGCCTCGGGAACTGGGTGCCCGCATCGTGTGCCCTGATCGTCGCGCTGCTGGCTCTCGGTGCGCTCGCTCGACGGAGATCGTCGCCCTAGCTACTCGAAGTAGGCCTCGCCGACGACGAACATCCCGCGCTGGGGGATCCAGAAGTCGCCGAGGTGTGCCTGTTCGGGCAGCGGCCCTGCCGGCCCGAGATCGACTCCGTCGACGGTCGCCCGGCTTTCGTCGATGGTCCACAGCATCCGGGGGTTCGCCCGGAATCGCTGGCCGTTCGAAGCCGTGCCGGCCAGCCGCACATGTCCGACCCCGAGTGCGGGTCCGGCCACGCGTCCCATCAGCGAGAGGACGGCATCGCTTCGCCACAGCGCCGCCGGCATCAGCCGGCCGAGGCCCGTCATCGCGGTCGTCGCCACCGATTTCCCCAGCTCGAGATCCCACACGAGCCTGTCGTCCACGGTGACCGTGAAGGCGGCAGGACCGGTCCACCGCACCGAGATGTCCGCGGTCCGCGTGGCCTCGGTCGCGGAGCCGAAGTACCGGGCACAGCTGACCTCGGGTCGAATGCTGCTGTAGATCGTCCACTCGCCCGAGGGGTCTCGATGCCACACCGAGTCGTAGCCTGCGCCCACGGAGCTGGCCGGGAAGTGCCGCAGTGCCAGGCAGTGTCCGCTGGCGAACGGCGCCCCCATCACCCCGTAGCCCGCGAAGCGTTCCGTGCCGTCTTCCGGGGGCAATGCCGTGTTCTGTTCTGCGATCGATCGCGCGTCGTGAGTCATGGTCGGTCCTCTCCACGAACCGCCTTGTCAGCGTACGCGCAGCGGTGTCAGCGCAGCGCCTGCGACGAACGAAACCCGCGGTCGCGGCGGCCAGCGGTAAATGGCGTGGACCTATCCTGAATAATCAGTACAAACCCATTCCTCTGAAGGGACCCTCATGCCTGCCCGCACCGAGCTCGCCCGCGTGGATCTCCGCGGTCGAACACCCACCACGGCCGAACTCCGGGCCGCGCTGCCCCGAGGTGGAGTGGATGTGGACGCGGTGCTGCATCAGGTGCGTCCGATGGTCGAGGCGGTCCGCGACCGGGGCGCCGAGGCGGCCCTCGAGTTCGGCGAGAAGTTCGACGGGGTCCGCCCCGACCGGGTCAGGGTGCCGCGCGCCGAGCTGACCAAGGCGCTGGCCGAGCTCGATCCGGCGGTGCGCGCCGCCCTCGAGGTCGCGATCGAGCGGACCCGGCTCGTGCACGCCGACCAGCGGCGCACCGACACCACCACGCAGGTGGTGCCCGGCGGCACGGTGACCGAGCGTTGGGTGCCGGTGGACCGGGTCGGGCTCTACGTGCCCGGCGGCAACGCGGTCTACCCGTCGTCCGTCGTGATGAATGTCGTCCCGGCGCAGGCCGCGGGCGTCGAGTCGCTCGTCGTGGCGTCCCCGCCGCAGGCCGCCTTCGGTGGCCTGCCGCACCCGACGATCCTCGCGGCGGCCGAGCTGCTCGGCGTCGACGAGGTGTGGGCGGTAGGCGGCGGCCAGGCCGTCGCGCTGCTCGCCTACGGCGGCACCGACGTGACACAGGACGGCACCGCCGTCGGCGACGGCGGTGAGCTGGCGCCGGTCGACCTGATCACCGGGCCGGGCAACATCTACGTCACCGCGGCCAAGCGGCTGTGCCGCGGGCTGGTCGGGATCGACGCCGAGGCAGGACCGACCGAGATCGCGATCCTCGCCGACCACACCGCCGACCCGGTGCACGTCGCCGCCGACCTCATCAGCCAGGCCGAGCACGACGTGATGGCCGCCAGCGTGCTCGTCACCACCAGCGTGGAACTCGCGGACGCGGTGGACGACGCGCTCACCGCCCAGCTCGAGCTCACCAAGCACAGCGAGCGGGTCGCGACGGCGCTGGCGGGCAGCCAGTCCGGCACGGTGCTGGTCTCGTCCGTCGAGGACGGCCTGCGCGTGGTCAACGCGTACGCGGCCGAGCACCTCGAGATCCAGACCGAGGACGCGTCAGCGGTGGCCGCCCGGGTCCGCTCCGCGGGCGCGATCTTCGTCGGCCCCTGGTCGCCGGTCAGCCTCGGTGACTACTGCGCCGGCTCCAACCACGTGCTGCCGACCGCCGGCTGCGCGCGGCACTCCTCGGGGTTGAGCGTGCAGACCTTCCTGCGTGGCATCCACGTCGTCGACTACTCGGAGGCCGCCCTCAAGGACGTCTCCGGGCACGTGATCGCCCTCGCGAACGCCGAGGACCTGCCCGCGCACGGCGAGGCAGTGCGGCTGCGCTTCGAGGGTTTGACGGACGGCACCGCCGTCGAGGCCCTTCGGTGAGCGGCGGTCCGGTACCCGGCGCGGCGGCGAGCATCGACGAGCTACCCATCCGGGAGAACCTGCGCGGCAAGTCTCCTTACGGCGCACCGCAGTTGACGGTGCCCGTGCAGCTGAACACCAACGAGAACCCGCACCCGCCGACCCGTGCGCTGATCGACGATGTCGCGGAGTCGGTCCGGGAGGCGGCCGCCGAGCTGCACCGCTACCCGGACCGCGACGCGGTCGCGTTGCGGACCGACCTTGCCGCGTACCTCACCCGGCAGACCGGTGTCGCGGTCACCGTCGACAACGTGTGGGCGGCCAACGGCTCCAACGAGATCCTGCAGCAGCTGCTGCAGGCCTTCGGCGGGCCCGGTCGCAGCGCGATGGGCTTCGTGCCGTCGTACTCGATGCACCCGATCATCTCGGACGGCACCGAGACCCGGTGGCTGCCGGTGTTCCGGCGTTCGGACTTCTCGCTCGACCCCGAGGCGGTGATCAAAGCCGTCGCCGAGCAGAAGCCGGACGTCGTCTTCGTCACCAGCCCGAACAATCCCACCGGGCACAGCGTTCCGCTGTCCGACCTGCGCCGCATCCTGACCGCGGCGCCGGGCATCGTGATCGTGGACGAGGCGTACGGCGAGTTCTCCTCGGGCCCGAGTGCGATCACGCTGATCGACGAGTTCCCGACCAAGCTGGTCGTGAGCCGCACGATGAGCAAGGCCTTCGCCTTCGCGGGCGGTCGGCTTGGGTACCTGGCGGCGGCTCCCGCCGTGGTGGAAGCGCTTCTGCTGGTGCGCCTTCCGTACCACCTGTCGGTGATCACCCAGGCCGCGGCCAGGGCTGCGCTGCGGCACGCGGACGAGACCCTTGCCAGCGTCGCGGAGCTCGCGGCACAGCGCGACCGGGTGTCTGGCGAGCTCGCGGCGATGGGCTTCCGGGTGATCGAGTCGGACGCGAACTTCCTGCTGTTCGGACAGTTCTCGAATGCGGCCGCCACCTGGCGGCGTTACCTCGACGAGGGCGTGCTGATCCGGGATGTCGGGATCGAGGGCTATCTGCGTGCGACCATTGGCCTGGCCGCGGAGAACGACGAGCTGTTGCGGGTGAGCAAGAAACTCGTCGCAACGGAGCTCGTCACAACGGAGATCACTGAGGAGACACGATGACCGGGCGGATCGCGAAGGTCGAGCGCACCACCAAGGAATCTTCCATCGCCGTCGAGCTGAACCTCGACGGCACCGGGATCGTCGACATCTCCACCGGCGTGCCGTTCTTCGACCACATGCTGACCGCGCTCGGCAGCCACGCCAGCTTCGACCTGACGGTCAAGGCCGAGGGCGACATCGAGATCGAGGCCCACCACACCGTCGAGGACACCTCGATCGTGCTGGGCCAGGCGCTCGGTCAGGCCCTCGGGGACAAGCGGGGCATCCGGCGCTTCGGCGACGCGTTCATCCCGATGGACGAGACCCTCGCGCATGCCTCCGTTGACGTCTCAGGCCGCCCGTACTGCGTGCACACCGGCGAGCCCGAGCACATGCTGCACGCCGTCATCGGTGGCTACCCTGGCGTTCCCTACGCCACGGTGATCAACCGGCACGTGTTCGAGTCGATCGCCTCCAACGCGCGGATCGCGCTGCACGTGCGGGTGCTCTACGGCCGCGACCAGCACCACATCACCGAGGCCGAGTTCAAGGCCGTCGCCCGCGCGCTGCGCGAGGCCGTCGAGCCGGACCCGCGGGTCTCCGGGGTGCCGTCGACCAAGGGTGCGCTGTAGATGGGTGACGCGCTGATCTACGTCCTGTTCATCGCGGCCGGATTCGCGCTCGGCGGCGCGTACTCGATGTGGACCGTCAACAAGTTCGCCTCCGGCGTGCTGCTCGCACTGGCGATCATCGCGGCCGCGGGCGGGGTCTTGCGGCTGATCTGATGGGTGCGGTCTCCGGGGCGACGGCACCCGGCGGACTCTGGCGTACCCGAGGGCTGCCGGTGGCGTTCCTCATGGCCGCGACCACCTTCGGGGGATGGTCGTTGCTGCTGCCTGTGGTCCCGCTGGCGATCAAGCAGGCGGGCGGCTCCGACGCGCTCGCGGGCGCGAGCACCGCGGTCTTCATGGCCACCACCGTCGCCATCCAGCTCTGCACGCCGACCCTGCTGCGTAGCTGGGGCTACCGGTGGGTGCTCGCCGTCGGCTGCCTGCTGCTCGGTCTGCCCTCGCTCGCCTTCCTGCTGTCCACCGAAGCCGTTCCCGCACTGATCATCTCGGCGGTGCGCGGGATCGGCTTCGGGCTGGTGACGGTGGCGGGCAGCGCCCTGGTCGGGGAGTTGGCGCCCAAAAAGATCCTCGGCCGGGCGACCGGTGCCCAGGGCATCGCCATCTCGTTCGCCCAGATGGTCGCGCTGCCATTGGGTCTGGCGCTGTTCGGCCGCGGCCAGTCCTCGCTGGTGTTCGTGCTCGGGGCGCTGGTGCCGTTGCTGTCCATCGCCTCGATCGCCGCGCTGCCGTCGATCCCGCGCCCCGCGGGGGCAGGCAGGAGGGGACGGCTGCCGCTGCGCCTGCTGCTGGTGCCGTGTCTGGCGATGGTCGTGGTGGCCGCGGCCTACGGCGGGGTCACCAGCCTGCTCCCGATCGCCGTGGAGGACCGGGCGGCGCTCGCGGGCGTGGCGCTCGCGGTGGTCAGCGGGGCGATCCTGGTCGGGCGGTACGGCGCGGGCGCACTGGCCGATCGGATCGGACACGGCCGTTCGATGGTGCCTGCGCTGGCCTGCGCGACGCTCGGTGCCGGGCTGTTCGCGGCCGGGGTGATCGGCGACGGCCAGGTCGGGTTGCTGATGGCGGGCGCGGTGGCGTTCGGTCTCGGGTTCGGCGCCTGCCAGAACGAGGCGCTGGTCTCGCTGTTCACCGAGGCCGGGCCTGCCAGGCTCGGTGCGGCGAGCGCCGCCTGGAACATCAGCTACGACGCCGGGACGGGGATCGGCGCGCTTGCGCTCGGAGTCGTCGCCGGTTTCGCCGGATATACCTGGGTTTTCACGGTCGCGGCGGCGGCCATCGCGCTGGTGATTCCGGTGGCGTGGGCCCGGGCCGATAGAGTTGCCGCATGACCTCCGTCGCCCTCCTCGACTACGGCTCCGGCAACCTGCACTCGGCCCAACGAGCCCTCGCCCGCGTCGGTGCGGACGTCGAGGTGACCTCGGACCCCGCCGTCGCCCTGGCCGCGGACGGACTGGTGGTCCCCGGCGTCGGCGCCTTCGCGGCCTGCATGGAGGGCCTGCGCGCGGTTCGCGGGGAGCGCATCATCGGCCAGCGGCTCGCGGGCGGCAGGCCGGTCCTCGGCATCTGCGTCGGCATGCAGATCATGTTCGAACGCGGCGTCGAGCACGGCGTGGAGGCCGACGGCTGCGGTGAGTGGCCGGGCACCGTCGAGATGCTGCAGGCCGAGGTGCTCCCGCACATGGGCTGGAACACCCTGCAGGCACCGGCGGACAGCGTGCTGTTCGACGGCATCGACGCCGACACCCGGTTCTACTTCGTGCACTCCTACGCGGTCCAGAAGTGGGAGCTCGCCGACTCCGACCTGATCGCGCCCGCGAAGCTGACCTGGGCCGACCACGGCGGGCCCTTCCTCGCCGCGGTGGAGAACGGACCGCTTTCCGCCACCCAGTTCCACCCGGAGAAGTCCGGCGACGCCGGTGCCGCGCTGCTGGAGAACTGGGTACGTAGCCTGTGACCGGGCAGCGGCGCGGCCTGTCGATGGGGCGTCTCGCCCTGTTCTCGCTCGGCTCCGCCGCCGCCGTCCTCGCGCTCGCGACCGTCGTGCTGGCGGTGCTGAAGCCGGGACCGGTGCTCGGATTGGCCATCGTCCTCGCCGGGGTCGTCGGTGCGATCCTCGCGATGGGCCTCGTCTCCACCCGGATGACCCGGCGCGCGCTCGACGGCTCCGCCGACGAGGAACAGGGCGCGGGCGATCGCGGCGGCGACCCGGGAACCGGCTCGCCGCGATGACGGACTAGGGTAGGCGCACGTGAGCCTGGTCCTTTTGCCTGCTGTAGATGTTGCCAACGGTGAAGCTGTTCGCCTCGTTCAGGGAGAGGCAGGCAGCGAGACGAGCTACGGATCCCCCCGCGATGCCGCCCTCGCGTGGCAGAACGATGGTGCCGACTGGGTGCACCTGGTCGACCTGGACGCCGCCTTCGGTCGCGGCTCGAACCGCGACATGATCGCCGGGGTGGTCGGCGAACTCGACGTGAAGGTCGAACTGTCCGGAGGCATCCGCGACGACGAGTCGCTGCGGGCCGCGCTGGCCACCGGCTGCGCGCGCGTCAACCTCGGGACCGCCGCCATCGAGAACCCCGAGTGGTGTGCCCGCGCCATCGGCGAGTACGGCGACCGGATTGCGGTCGGCCTCGACGTCCGCAACGTCGACGGCCGCTACCAGCTGCGTGGGCGCGGCTGGGTCACCGAGGGCGGCGACCTGTTCGAGACCCTCGAGCGTCTCGACCGGGACGGCTGCTCGCGCTACGTCGTCACCGACGTCGGCAAGGACGGCACCCTCACCGGACCCAACCTGGAGCTGCTCAGCCAGGTCTGCGGTGCCACTAAGGCGCCGGTCGTGGCCTCCGGCGGCGTGTCCAGCATCGAGGACCTCGTCGCGATCGCCGGCCTCGTCGACCAGGGCGTCGAGGGCTCCATCGTCGGAAAGGCGTTGTACGCCGGGCGGTTCACGCTTCCCGAGGCGCTCGCCGCGGTCTCGCGATAGCACCGGACATGAGCCTGCCCCGCGATCCGCACGAGCTGCTCTCCATCGCGAGCGGCCTGCTGGACGCGGCGCAGGAGCGCTTTCTCGAGGGTGTCGGCGCGCCGAGCGCGGTGAGCAAGGGCTCCCGTGACTTCGCCACCGAGCTCGACCTCGAGTTGGAACGACGGCTCAGTGCGGAACTGACCGAGCTGACTGGAATCGGCGTCCACGGCGAGGAATTCGGCGGTCCGGACCTGGCCGAGGGGCCGGTGTGGGTGCTGGACCCCATCGACGGCACGCTGAACTACTCGTCCGGTCTGCCGACCGCGGGGATGTTGCTCGCGCTGCTCGACGACGGGGTCCCGGTGCTCGGCCTGACCTGGCTGCCCGGGATGGGCAGGCGCTACGCGGCGGTGGTCGACGGACCGGTGCTGTGCAACGGGGAGGCGCTGCCGCCGTTGGCGAGTGCGTCGCTGTCCGATTCGCTGGTCGGGTTCGGCGCGTTCAACGTCGACGGCAGGGGACCGATCCCCGGGCCCTACCGGGTGCGGGCGCTCGGCGAACTGAGCCGGGTGAGCAGGCGGCTGCGGATGCACGGCAGCACCGGCGCCGACCTGGCCTTCACCGCCGGTGGCGCGCTCGGCGCGTCGGTGGTGTTCGGCCACAACCCCTGGGACAACGCGCCTGGTGTCGCCCTGGTGCGGGCGGCGGGCGGTGTGGTCACCGACCTGGCGGGTGCGCCATGGCACATCGGGTCGACCTCGGTGCTAGCCGCGGCGCCGGGGGTGCACGAAGAGGTGTTGAATATTCTTGTGGCTCTGGGCGATCCGGGTGACTACCTGGACCGGGACCCGGGGCTACCGGCAGGAAGGCTGACGCAATGACGGTGGCGGTTCGGGTCATCCCGTGTCTGGACGTGGACGCGGGCCGCGTCGTGAAGGGCGTGAACTTCGAGAATCTGCGCGACGCGGGCGATCCCGTGGAGTTGGCGGCGCTGTACGACGCGCAGGGCGCCGACGAGCTGACCTTCCTCGACGTCACCGCGTCCACCTCGGACCGCGGCACCATGATCGACGTGGTGACCCGCACGGCCGAGCAGGTCTTCATCCCGCTCACGGTCGGCGGCGGGGTGCGCACCGAGCAGGACGTGGACCGCCTGCTGCGGGCGGGCGCGGACAAGGTCAGCGTCAACACCGCCGCGATCGCCCGCCCGGAGCTGCTGCGCGAGCTCAGCGAGCGGTTCGGGTCGCAGTGCATCGTGCTGTCGGTGGACGCGCGGACCGTGCCCGAGGGGCAGGAGCCGACACCGTCCGGCTGGGAGGTCACCACGCACGGCGGCAGGCGCGGCACCGGGATCGACGCGATCGAGTGGGCCCTGCGCGGCGCCGAGCTCGGGGTGGGGGAGATCCTGCTGAACTCGATGGACGCGGACGGCACCAAGGCCGGGTTCGACCTGCCGATGATCCGGGCCGCAAGGGCCGCGGTGCACGTGCCGGTCATCGCCAGCGGCGGCGCGGGCGCGGTGGACCACTTCGCGCCCGCGGTGCAGGCCGGCGCGGACGCGGTGCTCGCGGCCAGTGTCTTCCACTTCGGCGAGCTGGAGATCCCTCAGGTGAAGGACGCCATGCGGGCCGAAGGTATCGTGGTCCGATGAGTCTCGATCCCGCAATCGCCGCCCGGCTGAAGCGAAACGACGCCGGATTGTTCAGTGCGGTCGCCCAGGAGCGGGCCACCGGCGCGGTGCTGATGGTCGCGTGGATGGACGACGAGGCGCTCGCGCGCACCCTGGAAACCCGCAAGGGCACCTACTATTCGCGGTCCCGCCAGCAGTACTGGGTCAAGGGTGAGACGTCCGGGCACACCCAGTACGTGCACGAGGTGCGGCTCGACTGCGACGGCGACAGCGTGCTGCTGATCGTCGACCAGGAGGGCGCGGCCTGCCACACCGGCACCCACACCTGCTTCGACGCGGACGTTCTGCTCGCCGACTCCTGACCCCGCCGAGTGTGCACCTTCCGCAGCTCGACCTGGGGGTTTGCGCCGGCAGGTGCACACTCGGCGGTGGCGGCGGCGACCCCCGCGGTCCGGGTCCGCGCCAGTAGAATGGGGCGAAACGGACACACGTCGGCGGTGACGCTGGTGAGAACAGGCCGGTAGGCCGCGACGCGCTCGGACCTGGAGCGTGGGAAGTGGGCAATCGGCCGGTCGAAGGTCTACCGCAGCTGTCCCGGCGCGGTCGGGTCCTGCTGCTGTCGGCGGTGGGCCTGCTCGCGGTCCTGATCGTGCTCCCCGTGCTGGTGGGCATGTATACCAGCTGGCTGTGGTTCGGTGAGGTCGGTTACCGGTCCGTCTGGGTGACGATGCTGGTGACGCGGCTGCTGCTGTTCGCCGCGGTTGCCGTGCTCGTCGGAGGGGCCGTGTTCCTCGCGGTGCTGCTGGCGTTTCGCGCCAGACCGGTGTTCCTGCCGGGGCGGGCCGAGGACGATCCGATCCGGATCTATCGGGACTTCGTGCGGCGCAGGCCGCGCCTGTTCGGTCTGGGCATCCCCATCGTCCTCGGGCTGCTGTGCGGGCTGATCGCGCAGTCGAGCTGGGAGACGGTTCAGCTGTTCCTGCACGGCGGAGCGTTCGGGGTCACGGATCCGCAGTTCGGTCTCGACGTCGGCTTCTACGTCTTCGACCTGCCCTTCTACCGGTCGGTCCTGAACTGGCTGTTCGTGGCGACCGTGTTCGCCTTCCTGGCGAGCCTGGTGACGCATTACCTGTTCGGCGGGGTGCGCATCTCCTGGAGCGAGGGCGCGATGAGCCGGGACGCCCGCGTCCAACTCGCGGTGCTCGCGGGGACGTTCATCCTGCTCAAGGCGGTCGCGTACTGGTTCGACCGGTACGCGCTGCTCTCGAGCGGCCGCAAGGAGCCCACGTTCACCGGCGGTGGCTTCACCGACATCAACGCGGTGCTCCCGGCGAGACTGATCCTGCTCGCGATCGCCCTCATCTGCGCCGCCGCCTTCTTCGCCGCGATCGTGCTGCGCGACCTCCGGGTGCCCGCGCTGGCCGCGATCCTCCTGCTGCTGTCCTCGATCCTGGTCGGCGCGGTCTGGCCGCTGGCCGTGGAGCAGTTCTCGGTGCGTCCCAACGCCGCGGACCGTGAGAGTCCGTACATCGAGCGCAACATCGAGGCCACCCGCCAGGCGTACGGGGTGGGTGCGGACAAGGTCGAGTTCCTGCCGTATCCGGGCATCGGCACCCGGTCGCCCAGGGACGTGCCCGCCGACGTGACGACGATCGCGAACGCCCGGCTGCTCGATCCGAACCTGCTCTCGCACACCTTCATCCAGCAGCAACAGCTCAAGAACTTCTATGCGTTCCCCGCAACGCTCGACCTCGACCGGTACGTGATCGACGGCACGCTGCGCGACTACGTCGTCGCGGCCCGCGAGCTGACCCCGAGCAGCCTGAGCGGCAATCAGACCCAGTGGGTCAACCAGCACACGGTGTACACCCACGGCGACGGATTCGTCGCGGCGCCGGCGAACCGGGTGAACGCCGCCGTGCGGGAGGCGGAGGGGGACACCTCGAGCAGTAACAGCGGGTATCCCGTGTACACGGTCAGCGACATCGCCAGCCAGGGCTCCGGCCACCAGGTCATCCGAGTGGACCAGCCGCGCATCTACTTCGGTGAACTGATCGCGAGGACCGACCCCGACTACGCGATCGTCGGCGGTCCGGATGGCTCCGCGCCACGCGAGTACGACACCGACACCTCCACCTACACCTACGACGGGACCGGCGGTGTCTCGATCGGGAACTGGTTCAACCGGATGGCGTTCGCCGTCAAGTACTCCGAGCGCAACATCATCTTCTCCAAGGCGATCGGATCCGGATCGAGGATCATCTTCAACCGGTCCCCGGCCGAGCGCGTGCACCTGGTGGCTCCCTGGCTGACCACCGACCACGACCCCTATCCCGCGGTGGTGGGCGGGCGGATCGTGTGGATCGTCGACGCGTACACGACGGTGAACAACTACCCGTACGCACAGCGCAGTTCGCTCGAGGACCTGGTGGTCGGCGAGCCCGCGCCCGTGCGGCCGGGCGGGGAGGTCTCCTACATCCGCAATTCAGTGAAGGCCACCGTCGACGCCTACGACGGCACGGTCACCCTGTACCAGGTCGACCAACACGACCCGGTGCTCGAGGCGTGGATGGGCGCGTTCCCCGGCACGGTGCAACCCGAGAGTTCCGTTCCCGCCGAGCTGCGGGCCCACTTCCGGTACCCGCAGGACCTGTTCAAGATCCAGCGCGAGATGCTCGCGAAGTATCACGTGGATGATCCGCGAGAGTTCTTCACCACCAACGCATTCTGGTCGGTCCCGAGCGACCCGACCGTCGAGTCCAACCCGTACCAGATGCCGTTCTACGTGCTGGTGGGGGACCAGGCGACGGCGGAGCCGTCGTTCCGGCTGGCCAGCACGATGGTCGGCTTCCGGCGCGAGTTCCTGTCCGCCTACATCTCGGCGCATTCCGATCCCGAGGACTACGGCAAGCTGACCGTGCTCGAACTGCCGACCGACACCCTGACGCAGGGACCGCAGCAGATCCAGAACTCGATGATCTCGGACACCAGGGTGGCGTCGGAGCGGACCCTGCTGGAGCGGTCGAACCGGATCCAGTACGGCAACCTGCTGACACTGCCGATCGCCGACGGCGGGGTGCTCTACGTGGAGCCGCTGTTCACCGAGCGGATCGCGTCGGAGCAGAACACGTCGACCTTCCCACAGCTCGCGCGCCTGCTGGTCAGCTACCGGGAGCCGGGGGCAACGGGCGGGGTCCGGGTGGGATACGCGCCCACCCTGGCCGAGGCGCTGGACCAGGTGTTCGGGGCGGGTACCGGCGGCGCGGCAACGGCGCCGGGAGCGGGCGCGGGGCCCGCGCCGCCGCCGGCTGGGGAGCCGGTGCCGCCGCCGCCCGCGGCCGCGAATCCGGCGACGGCAGACGAACTGAACAGGGCCATCGCGGAGCTCCGTGCGGCGCTCGACCGGCTGCAACGGGCGGTGGACAGCTACCCGACCGAGCAGCCCCGGTAGATCCCTTCGCCGACAACCGATCCTGGGTACTAACGGTCGTAGTAGTGCCTTGTAGTCTTCGCGTGTGAGCTCACCGAAGACGACGATCGCGCGTATGCGCGGCGCCTTCGTTGGCTCGACCTCCGGCGCGGTGAGCGTCGCCGCCCACGCGCTGGGTGGCGGCACGGCTCCGGCGGAGAGTTCGGTGGTCCTGCTGATGCTGGGCTGCGCGGCCGTCGGTGCGGCCGTCGCGTCCGTCCGGGTGGCGCGACATCAGCTGCTGTTCGTGGCCGCCGCGCTGACACTCGGCCAGGCGATCGGGCACGCCGCCCTCGCGATGGGGGCCGTTCACCTTCACGGACCGCAGCTCAGTCCCCAGATGGTGGCCGCGCACGCCGCCGCCGTCGCGGTGACCGCCGTGCTGATCCGGGCCTGTGAACGCGGATGTGTCTGCGCGCTGTCGGCGCTGAGCCGGAGAGTTCCTGCGCCGTTCACCGAGGTGCAGGCCCTGGTGCCTGTCGCAGTCTGCGTCCCGTCGGATTCGCCGACGCCTGCCCGCTGGCTGCTGGTCGGCTCGGGCACAGGAACCCGCGGCCCGCCGCAGTCCGGCTAGTCGGCGTCAACAGACATCCCGGCCCGGGCGCCAGCCCGATCTGGGGTGATGTTCGCGCGCACCCTTCACCTTTCCGCCGTCAGCGTGTTGCTCACAGGGCCCGCGCGGCGGAGCGTCCGCACAGAATCCTCGCACCGCTGTGGTGGTCGGGGCTGTTTCCGTGCGCCTTTCTGGTGGCCGTCCGCCGTCGAGCGCTGTCGGCCGCTTTGTTTCACCCCCCCTGGGCCTATTTCGGCCCCAATGATGAGAAGGATGATATGAGCTTCAACAACTCTGGTCTGCGCCGTGGCGCCCGCGTGGCAGGCGTCGCCGCCACTGCGGCACTGGCGATCGGCCTGATGTCGACCGGTGCGGCGCATGCCGACACGTTCGTGCCGCTGCCGGACGGGCAGAAGGCGGGGCCGGGTGCGGTTGTCGGGCGTACCAGCGAGAGTGTCCTGATCTCCCCGTCGCTGGCCGCCAACGGTGCGGGCCGCACCGCGTGGGTCTCGGGCACGGTCACCGCCGACGTCACCGGCGTCTCGGGTGAGGGCGAGGCCGGTCCGTGGAACGGCGCCACCAACGACAAGGGCACCAACAACTCGTCCACACACGGGGTCTCGCGGATCAGCACCGGCTACATCGTGGGCTGCCAGGTCGACATCACCGGCCTCGGCGGGTCCATCGGGATGGGCGTGAGCATGGACGGCCCGTCGATCTCCGGGTCGCTGACCGTCCCGGTCTCGGCCGGCCAGGTCAAGTTCGTCGGTGTCGCGGGCAAGGACATCAAGAAGAACGGCAAGTACGCCGTCCAGTACCAGGACACCCAGATCGAGATCCAGAACTGCGGCGGCTACGCCCAGGCCCGTTCCTACACGGTCGTCGAGATCGTCGGTAACGACTACTCCAAGACCACCCTGTACGGCCAGCCCTTCAGCATCGGATAGCGGCTCAGCCGCACAGACCATACCTCAACTCGACATCTGAACCCTCAGAGGGGAATTCATGAACACCAGCACGAACGGTCTGCGTCGCGGGCTGCAGATCTCCGCCGTCGGCGCGGCCACAGCCGTTGCGGTCGGTTTCCTGTCCGCGGGTGCGGCGAACGCCGACACCCTCGTGCCGCTGCCCGGCGGCACCATCTCCAAGACGCTCGTCGACGGCACCGTCGTCACCGTCACCATGACCGGTGAGTCCGCGAACATCTCCCCGTCGATGGGCGCGACGCCGCTGCACCGCAACGTGTGGGTGTCGGGTTCGGCGAAGGTCGAGCTGTCCGGCGCCAACGCCGACGGCGGCAGGATCGAGCCCGGCTACGTGGTCGCCTGCCAGCTGACCCTCGGTGGCAAGGGTGGCGCCGACACCGGAATGTCCTCCAACTGGGAGGGCGAGGGCGTCAAGCAGACCGCCAAGAGCGCGGGCAACCTGTCCATCGCTCCCGGCCAGGCCAAGAACGTCAAGCTCCTCGACCTGGAGAAGGCCGACGACTTCGGTGGCGAGTCGCACTCGGGCGCCAACAGCTTCAAGGGCAAGGGTGGCAGCGTCACCTGGGCCGACTCGACCATCGGCGTCGAGGGCTGCGCAGGTTACGCGCAGGCCCGCTCCTACGTGAAGGTCACCGCCAACACCAAGAACGTCAGCAGCACCGTCACCCTGTGGGGCCAGCCGTTCAGCATCGGCTGACCCGATGAGTCGAGGCGGCCCACCATCGCTGGTGGGTCGCCTCGCCCGGTCGATCCAAGGAGGACGTCGTGACCGACGATCTGTCCCACTACCGTGCCGACTTCCGCGAGATCGAGAATCGAGTCACCCGGGAGTTCGTCGCCGGGTGGCGCCGCCCGGCGATCACCGCGGTGGTCCTCGTCCTGACGGTCGGCCTCGCACTACCGCACGCGGGCTCGCTGCCGGGGTGGGTCGTACTCGCGGGAGCGCCGAACCAGGAACATGCCGCGACTCCTGCGCCACTGCGGCTGTTCATCGTGTTCGTCGTGACCTTCGGGATCATCGCCTCGATGCTGGGCACCTGGTCGCGACGGTGGGCCGTCGCCCAGATAGCGGTGATGGGAACCGGTGTGGGAACGGTGCTCGGACTGCTCGGCTACTGGTCACAACAGAGTCTGCCGCCCGGAATCCGCCCGACCGGAATCGAGTACGGGCTGATCCTCACGTGGGCGGGGATGGCTGCGCTGACCGCGCTGTGGGTCCCGGTGGTTCTCAGTCGCGCGAACATCATGCAGGCCGACGTCTCCGCGCCGCGGTGAACGCTTCGGCGGCGGTGATTCGCTGGTTCTGAGGTAGGTCTGTGAGACGTGGCCGACCGGGCGATCTCGCGGCCGGGCGTCGGCGGGAACGTCACGCCGGCAAGGGCATCGGTGACGAACGGTTCGCCTCACATCTCCTTTGAACTGCTACGGGATATGGACTTCCGACGATTGGTGGTGGAAGTGTGGATGTGGCGACCACTCCAGTTGCATCGACGCAGGTGACTGGCATCAACGGGAGGACATGAGGCCGTGGACACGAAGCTTGAGATTGTGGTGTTGCCGGTCTCCGACGTGGACCGGGCCAAGAACTTCTACCAGGCACTGGGGTGGCGGGAGGACGGCGATGTCGCCACCGGCCCGGACTTCCGGGTGGTGCAGCTGACGCCGCCGGGCTCGGCGTGCTCGATCATCTTCGGTACCGGAGTCACCTCGGCCGCCCCTGGTTCGGCGGACGGCCCGCATCTCGTGGTGACCGATATCGAGGCGGCCAGGACCGAGCTGGCGAGTCGCGGTGCGCCGGTCGGCGATGTCTTCCACGACACCGGTGGGGTGTTCCACCACGCCGGGGGCGCCGAGCGGGTCACCGGCCCGGACCCGGACCGCCAGAGTTACGGATCGTGGCTGTCCTTCGCCGAGCCCGACGGCAACAGCTGGTACGTGCAGGAGGTCACCACCCGCGCGCCGGGCCGCGTCACGCCGGGGCCGGTGGCCTACGCCTCCGCCGCCGAGCTGGCCGGGGCGATGCGCCGTGCGGCCGTCGCACACGGCAAGTACGAGGAACAGCTCGGGCGATACGACGAGGACTGGTCGGACTGGTACGCGCAGTACATGGCGGACGAGTCGACCGCTCAAGCGACCGGCGAATAGCCGGCTGCGACTACGGCGCGTTCAGCGTCGACCACGACGTCGGACGGCGACGGCTCGAGCAGTTCCTGCGCCTTCTCGTGCAGTCGGTCTTGGCCGACGACCGTCTCCTCGGGGTCCGCCCAGCGCACGTCGGGGGCATAGTTTCGGCGTACCACCGTGAGGCGCCGCTGCGGGTCACGTTCGTTGAACACCGCAAGGAGGTTCTCCTCCATCAGACGAACGACGTTCTCGCTCTCAGTCATCGTGATCGCCCTCCGGGCCGGCCAGCGGAATGCGGACCACGAACTCGGTACCTCCTGGCCGCGACTCCACGCGGATGTCGCCCCGATGCTTGTCGACGATCCGCCACGAGATGTCGAGGCCGAGCCCGGTGCCTTCCCCGACCGGTTTCGTCGTGAAGAACGGCTCGAAGATGCGGTCACGGACCTCGTCGGGGATGCCCGGTCCGGTGTCCCCGATGGCCACGGCCAGGCAGCCGCCGTCCCGATAGGTGCGAATGGTGAGGGTGCCGCGGCCGTCCATGGCGCCGACCGCGTTGTCGATGAGATTGGTCCAGACCTGATTGAGCTCGGCCGCATGCACGGAAATGCGGGGCAGTGCGCGGTCGTAGTCCTTGACCACGTCGATGTCGCGGCCGATCTTCCGGCTGAGCATCACCAGTGTGCTGTCGAGCAGTTCGTGCACGTCCGAGATCTGGACGGGGGCGCGGTCCATCTGCGAGTACTGCTTGGCGGCGCCGACGAGCGAGGAGATCCTCCTGGTGGAGTCCGAGATCTCGTTCATCAACAGCTCGGTCTCGATGGTGTAGTTCAGCCAGGCGACGGCGCCCATGAGGATGGACGGCGAGGTCGCGGCCGCCACCCGCTCGAGCCAGGCGACGTCGAGACCGGCCTGCACGAAGTTCGGCGCCAGGTTCCACCCGCCGGCGATGCCGTGGTCCTCGAGCCAGTCGCCGATCGCCTCCTCGCGATCAGATTCCTCGAGCGGGCTCAGCGTCGGCGCCTCGGCGACCAGTCCCACGGCCTCCTCCTGGATCTCGATGAGCGCGTGGAGGGTGGCGGGTTCGTAGGCCCCCGAGGCGATCATCCCGAGTTTGTGCCGCATGCCTGCGACCCGGCTCCGCAGCGAGGCCGTGGCCCGGACCGCGGCTGCGGCGGGGTTGTTCAGCTCGTGCGTGAGTCCGGCGGACAGGGATCCGAGCGCGAGCAGCCGCTCCCGTTGGTCGAGGATCTCGCGGGAGTTCTGGTTGCCGAAGAACAGCCCCTCCAGCAGGTGGAGGGCCATCGGGAACCAGTCCGCCATGAAGCGGGCGAAGTCGCCGGCGTCCAGGACGAAGAAGGTGGAGCGCTCGGGCACCGTCATCGATCCGTTGTAGAGCTGCGGCACTCGGTCGCCCATGTATGCCGTCCACGCGCCCGCATAGGACCCCCGGTGAGAGGTGCGCACCAGTTCCACCTCGGTGCCGCCCGAGAGTTTCGTGAGCACCACCGTGCCCTCGATGAGTACGTAGAAGCAGGTGGCCGGGTCGCCCTCGCGGTACACCGGGCCCGGATCGACCGCCTCGATTCGCCCGGCGCTGCTCAGCTGCTCGAGTTGATCGTCGTCGAGCTTCTCGAACAGGAACAGCGTCCGCAGTTCTCTCGGCGTGAGGGTCGGTCCGGGATTCACGGCTTGGCCAGGTATCTGTGCACGAGCATCACGGCCATTGCTCCCTCTCCCACCGCGGACGCGACCCGTTTCGCGGAGTCCGAGCGCACGTCCCCGGCCGCGAACACCCCGGGGACACTGGTCTCCAGATGCTGGGGCATGCGCTCGAGCTCCCAGCCGCGCGGCCGTTTGCCGTCGACCACCAGGTCCGGGCCCGAGACGACGTACCCGTGGTCGTCGCGCACCACGACACCGTCGAGCCAGTCGGTGCGTGGCGCCGCACCGATGAACAGGAAGAGCCAGTGCGCGTCGACGGTCGACGTACGGCCCGTGGTGTTGTCGCGCAACGTGATCCGCTCCAGATGATCGTCCCCCTCGACGCCGACCACCTCGGAGCACGCCAGGACCACGATCTTCGGGTTCTGTCCGATCTGCTGGATCAGGTAGTGCGACATGGAATCGTCCAGCGAGCGGGCCCGCACCACGATCGTCACCAAACGCGCACCCCGCGCGAGATAGACCGCGGCCTGCCCAGCCGAGTTCGCGCCGCCGACGATGTACACGTCCTGGTCGCTGCACCGCGCGGCCTCCGTCACCGCGGATCCGTAATACACTCCGCGGCCTGTGAACTCGTCCAGTCCGGGGGCCGACAGCTGCCGGTAGGAGACACCGGTCGCCAGGATGACGGTGTGAGCGTCGAGCGAGGCGCCGTCGGCGAAGCGGACCGTGCGCGCGGAACCGTTCACCTCCAACGAGACGACGTCCCGCGTGGTGATCACCTCCGCGCCGAACTTGGCCGCCTGCCTGCGGGCCCGGTCGGCCAGTTGAGCGCCGGACAGTCCATCGGGGAATCCCAGGTAGTTCTCGATCCGGGAGCTCTGCCCGGCCTGCCCGCCGGTGGCGGTGCGTTCGACGAGGACGGTGCGCAGCCCTTCGGACGCCCCGTACACGGCCGCACCGAGCCCGGCAGGTCCGCCGCCGATGACGACGAGGTCGTAGAAATCCGATGCGGGGGTGGTGGCCAGTCCGACGTGGTGCGCCAGCTCCGAGTCGTTCGGCTCCACCAGGGCGTGTCCGTCGCAGGTGATCACCACCGGCAGCCGCATGCCGTCGGCCCCCGCGGCCTCGAGCAGGCGCTGACCCTCCGGTTCGTCGGACATGTACCACCGGTACGGGAGCTGGTTGCGCGCCAGGAACTCCCGCACCTCCGAGGACCGCGCCGACCACCGGTGCCCGACCACCTTGGTCTCGGTCACCGGCTTGCGATCGGAAGTCACCCAGGCGTCGAGCAGGGCGTCGAGCACCGGGTACAGCTTCTCCTCGGGCGGATCCCACGGCTTGAGCAGGTAATGATCGAGATCGACGACGTTGATCGCGTCGATCGCGGCATCGGTGTCGGCGTATGCGGTGAGCAGCACCCGCTTCGCCGCGGGATACAGGTCCATGCCCTGTTCGAGGAACTCGATGCCGCTCATACCCGGCATCCGGTAGTCGGCGAGCAGGACCGCGACCGGGTCACCGCGCAGCTTCAGCTCCTTGAGCGCGGCCAGGGCCTCGTCGCCGGACTGTGCCCGGATGATCCGGTGCTTCTCGCCGTAGTTGCGGCGTAGGTCCCTGACGATGGCGCGGGACACGCTCGGATCGTCATCGACGCTGAGGATTGCCGGCTGTACCATCGGTCTCCCATTCGCGGCTGCCGTTCGCCAAACCGCCTTCCAGTATGCCGCCCGAGGCAGGCGACGGGGTTCTACTCCCTGTTCAGGGTTGCCTCCTCGAGGTCGAGTTCGCGCAGCACCTGGCGCAGTACCTCGTCGTCGATTCGTCCGTTGTCACGCTCTGTGATGAAGACGCCTCGCTCGGTGTCCAGCATCTGCAGGCGTAGTGCCCGGAACGCGGCGGACGGGCTCTCGCCCAACTCGGCCTCGCTTCGACCGAGCCGCTCCCATGCCGCGTGGGCGCGGTGCTCGCTCCAGGTACGCAGGATCTCCGCGGCCCGCTGACGGACGGCAGCGGGGTCCCCGTCGGCGTTTGCGACCAGGCTGTCGAGCACCTCCGTTGCGGCCCGCGCGGCTTTGTCCTGCGCGGCAGCGAGCGCGACCGCGTCCTTGCGCCGTTCCTCCTCGTCGCCCACCCCGAGGCGGGTGATCAGCCAGGGCAGGGTCAGTCCGTGCAGGAGGAGCGTGCCGACCACGACGACGAAGGTGATGAACAGGATCATCTCGCGCTCGGGGAAGGGGGCGCCCGAGTTGACGGTGAGCGGAATCGCGAAGGCCGCGGCCAGCGAGACCACACCGCGCATGCCTGACCAGGCGAGGACGAACACCGCTCGAAGGCTCGGCGCAGGCTCCCGCTCGCGGATCCGCTTGGACACCAGACGCGGGAGGAAGGCCGCGGGGTAGACCCACAGGAGCCGGACGGCGATCACGGCGACGAGCACGGCAACCGAGGCGCCGACGACTCCGGCCACGCTGCGCCCGTGGAGCCCCTGCACGACGCCCGGCAGCTGCAGTCCGATCAGCAGGAAGACGAACGACTCCAGGACGACGTCGACGGCCTTCCATACCGCGGTGTCCTGCAGGCGGGTCGCGTATCCGGCGCGAGTCGACCGCTGACCGAGATACAGGCCGGCGACGACGACCGCGATCACCCCGGAACTGTGCACCTCCTCGGCCACCAGGTACGCAACGAAGGGGACGAGGAGCCCGATCCCGCTCTCCATCACCGGATCCGAGAGCCGCGAACGAATCGCGGCGACGACGATCCCCACCCCGATGCCGATCAGCGCGCCGCCGATCGCCGCACCCAAGAAGGTGCGCACCCCCTCTATCAGGGTCACGCCGGTGCCGACCGCTGCGGCGAGTGCGACCCGGTACGCGGTCAGCGCAGTCGCGTCGTTGAGCAGGCTCTCGCCGCCGAGCAGTGTCATGACCCGCCGGGGTAGGCCGAGGCGTCGTCCGATCGCGCTGGCGGACACCGCATCCGGCGGCGCCACGACCGCGCCGAGGACCAGCGCGGCGGCGAGGGGCAGTCCGGGGATGGTGAGGTATGCGACGGCCCCGACGACGGCGGTGGTGGCCAGCGGCAGGCCTACCGCGAGCAGTCCGATCGGGCGCGCGTTGCGGCGCAGCGCCAGCGAGGAACTGTCGAGCGCGGCCGAGTAGAGCAGCGGCGGCAGCACCGCGAACAACACGAGATCCGGATCGAGTGCGGTGTCGGGAACCCCGGGGATCTGCGATCCGGCCAGTCCGACCAGGACCAGCAGCAGTGGGGCCGACCAGTTCAATCGCCGTGCGACGGCGGCGGTGAGCAGCGCCACCACCGCGACGGCGAGCAGGGCCACGTTCACGGCGGTTCTCCGTCCAGCGGTAGGGGGTGTGGATATCGCACCTTGCAGCATGCAGGATGGGAGGCGATGAAGAAGGTTCTCCGACGCGCAGCCGACCGCATTCGAGTCGGATCCCCTGGTCCGGCCACGGCCGAGGCCTGCGACGAGCTCGCGGCCGCCACCGGACCGGACCCCGAGCCGCGCACCCCCGGACTCTGCGAGGAATGCACGGCGCTCGGCGAACAGAACTGGGCGCACCTGCGGATCTGCCTCACCTGCGGGCACGTCGGATGCTGCGACTCGAGCCCGCACCGGCACGCGACCGCGCACTTCGAGCAGACGGGGCACCCCGTCATGCGATCGCACGAGCCCGGCGAGGTGTGGCGTTGGTGCTACCGGCACGCCGAGATGGGCTGACTCTCGGTCGCCCTCTTCCGTGATGTTCGCGCGAGTGGTGTGCTGGATGTGTCAACCCACCCGGCCCACCGAACCGGAGTGGATCATCCAGCGTCGAGGAAGATGCCATGACCACGATCCATCTCCACCAGACGACAACAGCGACGCCCGAGGAGGTCCTTGCCGGCCTCACCGACTTCGGGCCGGGTCGCGAGGAGGTCTTCGGCAACAGCGCAGACAGCTACCTCAAGGTGCATCACGAAGGCCCCCATGACGCCGATGTCACAGAGGGCTCGAGCGGCATCTGGGAAACCCTGCACTACGACTGGACCGACCCCCATCGCATCCAGATGACGACCACCGACTCCAATTTGTGGGGTGGTGCCTCAGGTCACACCTACACGCTCACAGAGGAGCCAACGGGTGTGACCGACGTGGACGTCGTCGTGGTCCGCGATGGCAAGAACCTCAGGGGACGGCTGCTCGCGGGCGTGCTCGGACTCTTCGGCACCCGCGTCCTTGGCAAGCAGTTCAGGAAGTCCATCGAGGCCATCGAGGCTCGCAGCGACGGCGCGAGTGGAGAGAGCACGCAGACGCAAGAGGGGTGAACTGGCGAGTCGCATGAGCATCGTTCGATTCGCCCGAGCCGCACTCGTCACCATCGGCCTCAGCACCGTTCTCGCCGCGGCAGCCAGCCGATCTAGGGAAGGTTCGAACCCATGGATCTGCAACTGAGCGGCAAGACCGCTGTCGTCACCGGTGCGAGCAAGGGTATCGGCCTTGCGATCACCGAGGCGCTCATCGCCGAGGGCGCCCACGTGGTCGCGGGAGCGCGAACCCGCACCGATGAGATCGCCGCACTCGAATCCGACGGCCATGCCACCTTCGCCCCGGTGGACCTGTCCACCGCCGAGGGGCCGCAGACCCTCATCGAGGCGGCGAGCTCCCGGGGCGGCATCGACGTGCTGGTCAACAACGCCGGTGCGGTGACACCACGCCCGAACGGGTTCACCAGCGTCACAGACGATGACTGGCTCGCGTCCCTGACGTTGACGTTCCTGTCCGCGGTCCGCACCACCCGCGCCGCGCTACCCCTGTTCGCCGCGCGGGGCGGAAGCATCGTGACCGTCAGCTCGGTGAATGCATTCCTCCCCGACCCGGCGATCATCGACTACTGCGCCGCCAAGGCGGCGCTGACCAACTTCTGCAAGTCGCTCTCGAAAGCGGTTGCTGCTCAGGGGATCCGGGTGAACACGGTCAGTCCCGGGCCGGTAACGACCGAGCTGTGGACCGGCGCAGAGGGCGTCGCTGCCACGGTGTCCCGCGCAAGCGGGGTCGCCGCCGAGGACGTCATCGTCCAAACGGCCGCGAGGACCGAGACCGGCCGCTTCACCAGTCCCAAGGAGGTCGCCGATCTCGTTGTGTTTCTGGCATCCGCGCGAGCCGCGAACATCACCGGCGCCGATTTCGTCATCGACGGTGGCCTGATCAAGACCCTCTGATCGCGAGGGGGCGGTGACAACGATCGACTTCGACATGCGAATGCCTGTCGCGGCCAGTGTGTAGCGTCTGGCTGCGCTGAATGAGGCTGTGGCACAGTTCTTCCTATGCCACTCATGCTTGTGTATGACCGGTCATTGACCGGTTGCGAGGAATGCCCTCGACTGTCTCTGACTTGCAAACTCGACTTCGAACTGCGGTTCAGCGACGTGCCGGCGTCATCGGCAGGGCGGCCCTGACCGCTGCAGGCAGTTTGGTGTCATCGTCGCACCGGCGTGCAAGGTACACGTGGAACGGCTCTGATGTGGCGACGTGCCCGATCCTCACCAGATCGGCGTGTGCGGTTGCCAGGACCATTGACTCGGCACTGGCGCACAGTGGAATTCGCGCACGTGGTAAGTAGAGGTTGTCCCATATCCGATGTGAAGACTGGATCTCGTGTTCCGCGGACGCGGAGCACCGCGAGCGATGGTGAAGGAAGGCGGGGGTTGCCCACATGGACCAGGTGGATGGCGGCGACCAAACTGAAGCTCTTTTGTGGTCTGCCCCTGTAGGGGTGTTACCCGCGCCGCCGATCGACACAAAGGCCCAGGTGCTGCCGATCGGCGACCTTCACTGGCCTGATGCAGAGCGCTTGTTTCTCAGGTTGCTTCACTCGGCTCGCCCGGTTGAGTACGCCAAACTTTTCGGAACTCCAGGCCAGGCACAGGCGGGTATTGACGCTTACGCGCGACTCCCGGTAGACCTGACGGATGGCGACAGCAGTGGACGTGACTACATCACGCTGCAATCTCGGCGAGTTCAATCGCTAAACGCGACCAAGATCAAGACGGCTGTCGACGACTTTCTGGCGGGCGAATGGGCCAAGAAGACCTCGGCGTTCCATTTCGCGACATCATTCGACCTGCAAGTCACGAAGCTGGACGCCGCGATCCGCGAACAGACTGAGCGGCTGGCTGCCGTTGGTATTACTTTCGTTCCTTGGGGAGTTCAGGAGGTCTCTACTCTCCTGAAGGAGCATCCGCGCATCGTCGATGATTTCTTCGGCCGCCCCTGGGTCGAACGGTTCTGCGGCCTGGACGCAGCCCAAGCTCTCGCCAACAACCTGCCATATCAGGACTGGAAGGTCCTCCGGAAGGGATTACGGGATCTATATAGGGCGGTATTCTACGCTCAAGGCGGAGTCGGTCTGAACGACACGGATGACTCAAGCGATCAGTTCGTGATCCTGGACGTCAACCCAAATCCCCAGGAAAGTACCTTAGGCGAAGAGCGGTCCGAAGTGCTTGACGAGGGTCAATCCAATGATCTGGATCGGGCGCAAGGGCAAACCTACATATCCGCTCGCTATGGCACCCGCCGGCAGTCGTTCAGATCAGCTCGTCAACTGCTTGACGGCACCACTCGGTCAACAATGAATACGGTTGGTGACATTGTGGCGGACGAATGGCTCGCGGGAGGAAGGTACCGACTGCTTGTGGGCCGACCGGGCGCGGGCAAGTCCAGCCTCCTACGATTCGCTGCCACGGACTTGCTAGCTTCCAACCCGCAGTCGATTGCACTGCAACGTGACCACGCAACCGACCTGCCGATTTGGTTGCCATTCGGGTTTCTATGTCGTCACCTCGAAGCATCGACCGAGAATTCGCTCGTTTCTGCCGTCGAAGCCTGGCTGAAATCGCAGAGTGCTACGCACCTGTGGGCACTAGTCCAACGGGCGCTACTGGATGACCGCTTGCTGCTGCTAATCGACGGTGTGGACGAGTGGAGCGAAGTCGGCGCAGCCGAACGGGCTCTTGGAATCGTGGAGGCGTTTCTCGGGCGAACGGATGCATGTGCGATCCTCTCGACGCGTCCCTACGCTGTTGATCGACTCAACTGGCGACTCCCATGGGCACAGGCGGAGATCGCGCTGCTGAGTGACAAACAACGTCGCGCCATCGCGACCAGAGTGCTCTCGCCGGCATCACTGTCAGAGATGCCTCCAGCCGCTTGTTCGCATTGGAGTTCAGGCGTTGAACCATTTCTCGATCAACTTGCAGCGACCCCAGAACTCGACGAACTCTCGAGATCTCCACTCTTCCTGACACTGCTGGCCACGACATGGCAAGGCGAACCACTACCGCGGCAGCGGTTCAAGATTTATACGCGACTCGTCGAGTTGCTTATCGAGAAGCACCCGCAGATGCGACAACGTGCCTCACATGCCGCGAGCGGTCCACTCACCGCCACAGAGATGAGCACACTATTCGCCGCAGTCGCGTATCGTCTGCGCCTCAAGGACTCGACGGGCGCCGTATCAAAGCTGGAGATGCGCAAGCTCATTGTTGAATCGATGACGGACGACGAAGTCCTCGGATATGAGCGAACTGTCGCCCGCCAGATCACTGACGCCGTACTGACAATGGCCGAAGACGAGTTTGGCCTAATAGTGTCACAGGGTGCGGGCGCAGTCGGCTTCCTACACCGGGTTGTGCTTGACCATATGGCCGGTCAGTATCTCGCCACGCTCGACGACGCCGATCAAATCGAAGCTGTTCAGCAACGCGTCCACGATCCGGCTTGGCGTGATGTACTCCTCACCCTGCTGACGGCTCAGGTTAGCCCCCGCGCGACGGAATCGCTGCTCGCTGCCGCGCTCAATTCCGGCTACCAGTCGTGGGAGGATGTCGACGGATTCGAGCTCCTTGCTGAAGCACTCGCAGCAGGCGCCAAGCTCACCCCAAGATCCCAAACAGCGCATATGAACAGCCTCATCGAGCGCGTCGAGCAACATCCCTCGACGCGACATCGAGCGAACCTCATCACGGCGCTTGTCGGGACACTGGCAAGTCAATCCGCCCACACCCGACTACTTCCAACCATGAAGCGGTGGCTCAATGCGCCGCGCCCCGACCCATCGCCGACAATGTGGGCCTTCCGCGATCTCGACATCGCTGATGATGTTGCGGCCGAACACCTTCTCTGGGGCATACGGCATCCCGACGACAATGTGAAAGCAAACGCGGCAGCGGCTATGGCTCACCGGTTCGGCGGCGAGGAACGACTGGTGGACCGACTAGTTGTATTGGCGGAGACCGGCCCATCGTCATCAACGCAAGCCGCTGCCATCTTCGCACTCGGAACCGGGTGGGCCAACCTTGCCGATTCTGTCCGCCTGATCGGTTGGGCACGCTGTCAGCCCTCCATACCCCTCCGGTTGGTTGGCCTGCGGCTCCTTCAACCCCCAACCGAGTCTGGCGACGCTATACGGTTCCGACCGGAAGAACTCGAGTGGCTGCTATCGCTTCTTCGGCATGAGGGCGCAGCACGCGGACCATGGCCCGCAGCAGAACTCGTCGCGATCGCGGCCGCTGGGGACCCGAGAGCATCAAACTTCGCGTTGGAAACTCTGACGACCAATGGAAGTAATGGAGGCGATCGAAGTCTTGCATGGACGCTAGCGTGCAGCACTTTCGCTGATGACAGCCGCTTCAAGGCATGGGTCACGGCACAGCTCGCTGAGCCTGAAGAACGAGGTCTTATCTTGTACAACCTCGCGATGATCCCTCAGCAGTGGCGGGAGGATCCGGCTTTCCTGCGCGCGTTTCACCGGTACCTCGAGGCGGATTCGGGAAAACCTACGGAAACGGTCAGCGGAGTCGGACTCGCAACTGCGCTGCCTGCCGATGACGCGCGGACAGCATTACTGCGCGAGTTGGATGCCTGGCGCCCCTACGCGGCGGCAAGCACCCTGGTCGAGGAATACGCCGATGACGAGACTGTTCGTACAGAGCTCGTCAGCCGACTGCACGGTGCGTACGAGCAGGCGGCCCCGATGGCAGGCGTCGCCATTGACGTGCTCGGTCCGAAAGAAGGATTCGCTCTCCTCGCGTCGTTGCTCCGTCAGCCGGACCAACTAGATCATCGGGAAGAGCGGGTTGTCGTTGCCCAGGCGACAGCCGAGGCCTGGACGCGCCTCCAAGAGATGGCCAACAACCAGGGCACCGAAAGCGATGCCGCCGGAGAAACGCTCGCCGCGTACGATCCCGCTGAGCTGGCCGAACTTTGCACCTCGGTGAATCCACACCATCTGATGTGGCACGTCCCCGGTGTCATCACGGCCTGGCCCGAGGAGCCTTCGGTACAGAGGTTCGCAGATGAGCTCTTGAACGACCCGAAACCCATCATGTCGGGGATTCCGGACACGATTCCGGTTGCGATCCTGAGGGCGTACTGCAGCAGGAATGACGAACCATCGCGCCGAATCCTAGATAAGACCTTGAATCTGTTCCGACACATCGAGCCGGAGTTGCGCGAAGTCTTGGCTTTCGAATTGGCGCGTTGCTCGCTGAGCGTTAACGACCTTCTCGACGTGCTGGAAGGCTGGACAACCGAACCAGATGCGCAGGTTCGCCGCACCGCCTTCATCGGGATCGTTCAAGCAGTCGCGCGCCACCAGCAATCTCACGAGAGCACCGCAGGCGAAGGATCGCTGTCCGCCGAGATGGCATGGCTCCGTGAGATAGTCAGGGCCGACTTATGCGCATACGGACCTGATTACGAGGAACGTCGACAACTGGCTTGGATCGGCATGCTCATGCTCGGAGATCCGACACTTGCTGACGAGCAGACGGAAACCCTCGGCCACAGTGGTCAAGTGCCCGGCGTGGCACTTGACGTCCTCTACGGAAGGGACGTGGACCAGATCTTGATCGACCTTGTCGCCGAGAGCTGGGATCAATTGCGCCTCCACTTCGGAGAGACCCTTTACGAGCGTCTGAACAGCACATCCAGCCGGCAGCGCAAATCCGTGAGGGAACAACGCCGCTATGTCCTTTCTGCCCTAGCGACCGTAGCGTCCCAGTACCCCGCCATAGCCGAGGTGCTTCGCGAGGAGGCCGATGACGACCCGGAGCTCCGACAGGAGTTGTTCTTCCTCCAGTGGGCAAAAGTGGAGAACCGGGGCGACGAAGGAGTGCTCCGCGCCCTTGTCGCCAAGATCGCGAATTCCCGGCAACCGCGGCAGGACCATGCCGTCACCTCACTGCTGGACCGGGAGAGCTGGAATGTGACTGATGGCACGTTCAAGGCGATCCTCGCTGAGAACATGCCAGACGCCCAGACCGCCCACTTCCACTCACCCGCGAAGCTGGCCGTGTACGCCCAGCTGTTCCCGTCGGACAGCCTCTCGGTCGCTGCCCTCCGAGACCTTGAGTCGTGGTTCCAAAGTGATCCGGTGACTCGCGAGCGCCGTGACTGGGACAGCACGCTGGCTATTGCATTCGGTGTCGCTGATCCACTCGACCTACCCGCCATAGTGATGCGCGCTCACACCCGCATTCGCATGGGTATGTCCGATCTGTTTCAACCCGTCTTCATCAATCCGCTCATGCGTAGGCTCCGAAGTGACCCGGATGCGGTCGAGGCGTTGAAAACTGCGCTCGGTGAACCGATGAATCTCCGTGAGGAAAGTCCAATCTTTGCCGGATCGTGGGACCCGATTGCCGACGCATGCAGTGAACCACTCCCGCTGCAACGCAGATACCTCTTCGCGGTTGTACTGCGCCAAGCCGGGCTCCTTTCGCCAAGTGATGGGGGCGATATCTTCCGAGTGTTGGCATCCGCATCGCCGGATACCGTCGTACACAACCCATTTGTCCATCATGAGGGGCCACTCCGCCTCGCTGCACTCGACCTCGCTGTCCGGTGAAGGGACGTGTCCCTGCAGCTACCTGCTCATCAGCGCCGTGACATCTTGCCCTGACTGCACCGACCAACGCAGCCTGCTCATTTCGAGAGAAGCCGGTCGACAGTCGCTGGTGCTCCCCAATGCACCGGAGATGTTGGGCGGCCCGCTTCCTGGCCACCGTGCGCAGCCATTCGGCCGTCGACGATCCGAACCTGCACTATCTCGACGGCCGGGACCTGTACGGGGACAACGACTTCGCCGAGTTCCCGTTGCCCGACGCACTGCACCCCGACCCGGACGGCCATCGCCGAATCGGGGAGAACTTCGTACGGCACGTCTTCGGGGCCGGGCGCCCGTTCGCGGGCTGAGGTCACCTCGGCGCCGAAGCCGTTCGGCATCAGGACCAGGTCAGCGGTGTCGGCGAAGATCCGGCTGGTGGTTGCTCGACCCGATCGTCGGCCTCGACCTTGCTGTGCTCGCGGTCCGCGAAGGCCGGCAGGCGTGGCGCGGCGAAGACAGCTACTGCTCATATACCTGATGACACGATCCTTACCGGTACCCCCATTGAGCGTGCACAGCCGGTTGAAATAGTCGACCGGGTCCATCTCGACGATCTGTTGCGGGGTGGGGTGTTCATATCAATACTCGAGTCGACGGTGCCGCCAGGACGGAGTGTAGGGTGTCTGAGATTGCCAGTAGCTCAACGGAATCAAGCTCATCCCGTCCTGCAAAGCGTGCACATTGTCGAGTTCGGTCTCGTCGTCGACGCTTTTCAGTTCGATCCGCCCGATCAGCCGGCCGGTGTTGGTCGGCAACGGGCACTGCGTGGTCCCCTCGACAGGAACCACCGGCCAGCCGGGACCGTAGAGCAGCAGCGAAACGGGGGTGGCGGTGGCCGGCTCGCCGCCGGTGGCCGCGGTGATCATAGCGGGCAGCGACAGCACCATCGGCTGCTCGGACAGATCCAGCCAGCAGTTGGTATAGAGCGTGTCCTGATTGGTGCGGACCACGGTGCGGTCGTAGGGATCGGGTGGGGTGCGCATATGCCCGAGCTGGTTGATAGGCGCCACCCCCTCCCGGTGCCGCGACATTGGTGTTGATGGCTTCGGTAATGCTCATCATGATCAGCGGATAGCCGAAAACGTAGGCGTCGGTTTCGAGATCATCGGTGGGTGTGGTCGTGGCGGATTGCCTTCTGCGAGCGTCGAATCGAACGATGTGCCAGCAACGCTGCTGAACCCAAATTTGTCACGCGCCATGGCCGGCGCGTCCAGAGGCAGGACGGCTGTTGTTGAACGATCACTTCGGTACGTGATCCGAGGTGCGGCTGGGGTGGTGGCGGCATGCCGACCCAGCCGCAAGACCGGCGAAATTGCAGGTTTCGCCGGAGCACGAGCGGTGCTGCACCGGGCCGGGGCCGCTGGGCGTCGAGAATCTGTAGCCGTTCTCCAAGCTTTACTGTCCGGTTGACGGCCAGACGGGTCCGGTTGTGGACCTACGGCCTCAGGACAGCTTGGCTTCGGGGGCGAAGGCGGGCAGCTTTTCGAGGCTGCTGTGCACGGCTTCGGTGCCGTAGTCGAACATCTGCCGCTCGTAGTCGTCGACTGCGGTGAGCAGATCTCGGCGGCCTTCGTCGGCGTCGATCAGGCAGCGGCGCAACAGGTCGGCATCGCGCAGCGCGGTGTTCGTGCCGTTGCCGCCGGTCGGGGAGGTGGCGTGGATCGCGTCGCCGAGCAGCGTGACCGGGCCGCGGGCCCAGCGCTCACCCGGCTTGACCACCCGAATGGACAACAGGGTGCTGTTGTCCGGGTCGGCCTGCTCGATCAGTGCACGCAACTCCAAGTGCCATTGGCGCGGCCAGGGCATTTGCAACTTTGCGGTCTGCGTGTGTCAAGGAGCCGACCGTGCGAAAATCGAGTGATGACTGGTGGGCATGAAGGCGACGAGTCACAACAGATGAACGACCTTCCCCCGACCGGGTGGGTCCAGTTCCAGAACGCGTACGGCCCATATGAGCGCAGCCCAGCGCCGAGTCCGAAGTTTGGGTCGCCCCGTCGAGGGCAACGGGTTGTGATGATGATCAAGAGGATGTTCAGGCGGAAGTAGCGACAGACTCCAATGGTTGAACAGGGCGCCGGGTGGGCAGCCTTTATCCAGGACCAGCTGAATCGCGAATATGCCCGGCGCGATGCACTTAACACGCGCGCTGCCACTGCCATCACAAGCTCAACTGGGCTGGTCACACTTGTACTTGCGGTGGTGGCTGTCCTGAAGGGAAAAGACTTCACGCTGACCGGAGGACCGCTCACGGCCATCTATGCCGCGATGCTCGGACTCCTCGGCTCTGCCGTCTTGGCTGTTCTAGCTGGTGTGAGTTGGCGCCATCGCGTGACATCGATCGAATCGATGCGGGCAATGCTGACCGAGCATTGGGGCGACCGAGAACTCGATGCCCGGTACATATCGGCGTACTGCAACCTCGAAACGACTGCATCGCTTCGAGCCGGTAACGCACTTAAGGGTCAGCTACTGATAGGTGCCGCAGTAACACAGATCCTCGCCATCTTTGCGATGGCTACCAGCGCGCTCCTGCTCGTCGCCTGAGCGTCGCGCGGGCGGTACCCGCTAGATATCCGACGTGGGAACGGCTCAGCCGAAGGGCGTCCGGTTTGCCGATCGTCTTACAGGGCACCCGCCACGATGGGGGAAGGCGTCTAGCCAGGGGTCCGGCTGGTCCACCCGCCGCCTGATACTGCGGATCCGCCAGACCCCTTCGTCATGGGTTGGTCAACGTCGATGCTTGTGGGCTGTGAGTCCCGCACGAAGTCGGCGACTGTCCTTGGCGGTTCGTTATCCGAGATGAACGGTTCTTCCAGATCGTCGGGGTCCTCGAATTGCTCGTTGAGGGGTTGTCCCTTGTCGGACACGGGCTGCTCCTCCAGTGATTGGCTTCTTTTCTAGCACGTAGCGCGGGCATCGAAGTCGTCCTGCTCAACGATCGCTCAGCGGGACGGCTCGTGAGCGAACTGAGCTGCATCAAGCCAAATGTCGGTTATCTCTATGCCGAACTCCGGGTAGGCGATGGTGAAGATGACCTTGCCTCTCGCTGGTACGGGGCTGAGGAAGTAGGTGGCGCCGAACTCGATCTCTCCATTGCCGACACGTCCACAGTGATCGCCCCCGCCCGCCAGCCAGGGTGCGTCCCGGTCCTCAGGAAAGTCGTATGTGCTCGAGGAATTCGAGAGAATCGCACCACCGTAGGTGCCGTACTGGCCGTGCTTCGGACCGACAGTGACGATCAGCCGAATTCGGTGGGGTTGGCCCGGCTTGACTCTGGAACCGAGGTTCATCGCCCCGGAACCGGTTGGGAGGCCCTGGTCGGGGCGTAGGTCCGGTACACGGGCGATCAGCTGGAACGAGACACCCGTGGCGTACACATTGACTCGGCCCAGTCGAAGGTCGATGCTCTTCTCGGTTTTGAACGGAATCAACAGGTCCGGCGAGAAGATGGCGGGTTCCTGGTGATCCGGATGGCGTCGGAAGTCCGGTATGACTCGGCGTCCGATCGGCCGCCGAGTCAGCAGCTCTCGATCCTCATGGTCGAGGTCTGCCAGCAACTCTTTATCGGGGACCTCCACACCGGCCAACCGCAAGACCCGCGCGCTCCATTTCAGATGCGCTGTCCACTCCTCCGGTTCCGGCCCCACGTATGCGAAGTTGACGCGTCTCCATCCGGTCATGTCTCCGAGTCAACCACCCTCGCCAGACCTGTCCTGTTTGACGATCGTCAAACAGGACAGGCCAGAGGGTGCGCTGCGAACATGAGAAGTAGTCCCCAGCGGCACGGGTCGCCGGCCCGAGCGACACCGGCACAATCGGCACCAGTGCCCACACGCTGCCGGCGCGGCCCAGCGCCAGACGTCGCCGCTCGAGGCGACGACCGCTGACATCCAACCGAACCGCCAGCACCACCACATCACCTGGCGACGACGCATGAAGCTATGGTTCGGCTATGGGTGGGATTCTCTACGAAGACATGACTGTGCGTCTTGACGACCGAGGCGTGACGATTCGGCACTTCTACTTTCCGTTCGTGAGCAGGTTCCTGCCCTACGAGAAGATCGAATCCGTGCACACTGCCGCACTTGCCGACATCGGAGGTCGGTGGAGGATTTGGGGCACAACTGATTTCAGTCACTGGTACAGCGTCGACCTACTGCGACCGAGGAAGCACACCGCGATCGTGTTGGAGATCTGGGGCTACGGGACGCCGGCATTCACGCCCAGAGACCCAGATACGGTTGCGTCGATCGTTTCGGCGGCGCTCGCCAGAACACGGTAGCGACGTTCGCCGTTCTACTGCCGACTCCAACGTATGGGCAACCGGGGAGCGTCCGTCTCGGTGACCGATCGCCAGCCAGGACAGCTTCACTCCCAGGTGATGTCGTCCCGACCTGTCTCTTCGCGGAGCCTGCGTAACAGATCCGCTCCAGCCTCTCGATGATGTCGGGCGTGTGCAGGGTCGTCCCAACCGTCGATTGGGTCGTACTGACGGTCCCACGATCGCTGCCATTCCATGAGGTCGCGAATCAGCTCTCTCGACAGTCCCAGCGGATTTCGGTTCGGGCCGAGTCGAACGAAGTGGCCCGGCGCGCGAGGGTCGGTTCCCCACACTGGAAAGGTCGCGCAGTACTCGACCATCAATCGGATGTGGGAAATCCTTGCCGACGACACGGTGCGAGCGTATCTAGTCCACGGCCGCTGTCGAGATGCAGCGAGAACAGACGGGACACGCCATCGCACCTTGGCAGAAGTTGGGTGTGTCGGAGATGCCGGTCAAAGTAGGTGCTTCGCCCAGAAGCGGATTGCCCACTTGAACAGCCGAGATCGTGGGGCTTCTCTGCACTATCGTCCCCATATGGGCGTCGATTCCCGCGCGGCTTCCGGGTTCAGCGCGGTCGCAGAGGACTACGAGACTGGACGACCGACGTATGCCGCTGTGTCGATCGACCAAATCTTCACGCACCTAGGACTCAGTGGCAGCAGTTGCGTCCTCGACCTCGCCGCCGGAACCGGCCAGCTCTCTCGGTTGTTCCGCAGCCGCGTCGGCAGCGTCATCGCGGTCGAGCCCATGCATGGGATGCGTGAACAGATCAAGACAACTGCACCTGGCGTTACGGTGCTCGCCGGGACCGCTGAGTCAATTCCACTGCCGGACGCGGACGTCGACGCGGTCGTTGTCGGCGAAGCATTCCACTGGTTCGAAACAGCAACTGCTACCAGAGAAATCGCCCGAGTCCTCAAACCCCATGGGGGTCTCGCGCTTCTATGGAACACGCCCACATGGACGGTGCACACCACGCCATGGCTGGAGGACCTCCGGCGCATACTTTCGCACCACAAGGAGTCGGCAGGCGAGTACCCGGCCAGCGGCACTTGGCAGAAGAGACTCGCGAGCACCAACTTGTTCGAGACCCTCCAGCACACCAACGCGACTCACGAATAGTCGCTTGGCTACGATGCTTTCCTCGCCCGGGTGGCGTCGTGGAGCTGGGTTGCCAATCTCCCAGACGCAGCACGAACAACAGCGCTGAACGACGTCGCTGAACTGGTTCGGCCGCTCGGCCGCATCCATATCCCGTACCGCACGGATCTGTATGTCAGACGTCGTCAATCGGTCCCGATAGACCAACCGCAACCCTGAACTGGGCATCTTGGATGGGCGGTCGGTGAGAAATCCCGAACAGCTTCGCTGAACGGATCCGCATCAGACGCGAATCGTCCGCCACCTACCTCGCTAATCTGGCGTCGCATCTCGCTAATCTTCGGTACAAATCGACAGCCGCACGCCCGACCTTCCGCACCGTTTACAGGCGTCCTGTTTGACGATCGTCGAACAGGACTCGCTCAGCCGGGGTCAATTGGGGTTGTCGCCTACGCCCTGCCGGCCACACAGCACACTGCATTGGTGACTGAAGATCATGCTGCGCTGACCGGCGCCGACCTCATCAAGGGCATGCCTGTGATCTACACCGGACCCGACAATCCGAGGTTGATCTCCCCACACGCGGCGTTCACCGCGTTGCGGAAGGGCCACCCCGGGCGAATCTTGGATCCCGATTGGCACCACATCCGGGTCGAGTGGGTCCACTTGGAAGATGAACCCATTAGCTACGGAGCAGGGTTCTGTCTCGAACGGACCGCAGATCAGCCAGATGGCTATGTCCCCGGTCTCGTCCGCATCAGTGAGTCCTCGTACGAAGACCTCGCCAAGCGGTTTCGAACTGCAGCCAACCAGCAACGGAACAGCCAGTAACGCTAAGCACTTGATCTTGGTGCCAGAACACGATCGAGCGCTTCCCGGCCTGCCGGTCCCCATGTTGCCTTGCCGCCAGGAAGGCCCCGTTCTCCGTTCTGGCCCATATGGATGAGGAAAAGGCTTTTCAGAGCAGCCAACCCTCGTGCGCGCCGGATCATCGCCTCGTCCGCATGCGCGTATACCTCGAAGAACTGTGAGGCCGCGCCCGTGGGAAGGAGCAGCCACGCGGCCGCGAGGTCCCACGCCGGATCGCCGGTGAACATGTCACCGAAATCGATCACACCAGAGAGGGTCCCGTCCGAGACGACGACATTCGCGGGATGGAGGTCACCGTGCAGCCATACCGGCGGGCCCTCCCACTCGGGGGCCGCAACAGCATCGTCCCAGACGTCCCGAATGTCCTGGACGTCGGCGGATATGCCTCCGGGGTCGACGGCTTGTAGGAACTTCTCGAAGCTGCCCGTGCTCTCCGGGGGGTGAGCGCCGCGGTCCGAACTGGTCGGCGCCTCGGCGGGCGCCTCTACATGGAGCGCTGTGAGGAAGCCAGCGAGAACCTCAGCCGCGTGGTCACCGCGGCTGATCGAGGTGCAGTCGAGTGGCTCACCGGGAACCCACGTCATGATGGTCCAAGGCTTCGGGAAGCGGGCGGACGGTTCGCCGATCCGCACAGGGGTCGGAATCGGGAGCGGAAGGCGTGGGGCCAGGACGGGCAGCCATCGGCGCTCCTTGCGCTGGAGATCCGGTGCACGTTCCGTGCGCGGCATGCGCACGACCAACTCATCCCCAAGGCGCCAGACTTGGTTGTCCCAGCCGCCCACAATCTCGCGGATGGCCAGTCCGGCAAGATCCGGATGTTGGTCCTCGAGAAGATCGTGGACCAACTCTGCGGTGATCTCGATCTCGGGATCGGTCATACGAAGCCACGGTACGTGAGCCGCTTCCCGATCCTTCCGGTCCTCGTCCTCCAGGTCCGCCCTACGCGATGCCGGTGGGAGGTGTCCTGTTTGGCGATCCCTCACCAGGCCACAAACGATTACAAACAGTGTGTGTCGGTGACTCCTGGAACGATCGGTCGATGCATCCTGCCGTTCGCTCAGTCCACGACCTCGTTTCCAACATCGAGCCACTCGACGACCTTGAACGTGAACACCTCGCAGATACGCTGGCCTGGATCGAGAGCACCGACGACATCTTCCGCCGCGCCAAGCCGGCAACCCCACCACGCCACCTTGTGTCCTACGCGGTCGTGGTGGACCCATCCGATCAGAGCGTATTCCTCGTCGACCACATCAAATCCGGGCTGCAGCTCCCCACCGGCGGGCACGTCGAGCCCGGCGAACACCCCATGGTTGCGGCAAGGCGGGAGACGAGGGAAGAGCTCGGCGTAGAAGCCGACTTCACCATCGCGGGAACTGAGCCGATATTTCTCACGGTCACGGCAACGGTGGGGGCAGACGACAACCATGTCGATGTCAGCCTCTGGTACGTGGTCGCGGCCCGCCGCGACACGCGGTTCACCCTCGATCCCCACGAATTTCGTGGAGGCCGGTGGTGGACAGCTAGCGAAGTGCTGACGAGCGACCCCCGCCAATTCGATCCGCATTTCCGCCGATTCATTGAGAAGTTGGGTTCCGCAGCCCCGGTCTGACGTCCGGGCCTGGGCGCCGCGACCTACAGATCCGGGCATTCCGCGGAGACCAGCTGCGGTGAGTCATCCGGCGATAGCCCTCAGATCGGTGTCCTGTATGACGACCGCACTACAGAACATCTGAGGCTTGATCCAATCTCAGTGCCTAGACCGCGCCCCGTGGAAAGCGGAGATACGGTGCGGTATGCCCGAAATCGCGAGTCGGAGTCGCACCCAGCCGCCACCGGCTCACGTGGTTTTCCAGGCCCTCATCCAACCGGATCGAGACCCGACCCGGCCGTGGCTGGTCCTGCGCGGGAACGAGCAGCGCCCCATCATCGTCGATGCAACCGAGCCACATCAGGTGGTGTGGGGATCGCTGTGGCCAGAACGTCCGGATGCCCGCATCAAATTCGACATCACCGGACCACCTCGCGGCGGTGCCACTCTGCGGTGGACCCTGATAGTCAACGACCCGATCCCGGACGGCGACACGGTCATCCAGATGCGCAAGCGGATCAACGAGCTGATCAACGCCAATCTGCGCTTCACCTTTGGGCAATAGATCGATACGAACCGTTGCCATCTTCGCTTCGGACAGTCAATCCTCGCCGGACCCGTGACATCGTCATTGCGGACAGACAACGGGAACGGCCCGGGGTTATCCGAAGGAGGTCGCCGCGATGATGAGGCACACGCACAACTTCGGCAGCCCGCTGCCGAATGGCTGGACCACGCTGGATGACCAGGATCGATACTGGGATCGGTTCACTGACAGGTTCGGGTTCCGGCCCGGCATCACCGAATCGACCTGGCCGGCGATCGCCGAACCGACACCGTCGATCACCTTCGATCTCACCGCGCCCGCCGACATCTCAGGCGCCTGGCAGAGCCGCTTCGACGCGGTGAACGCCGAGGCATTGCGCTGTTTCGTCAGCGAGTTTCCCGATGACCCGACGTTCGTGGTGCTGGACTGGCAGCACCCCGGATACCGACTCGATGCCGCCCTCCATGCCGCCACTCGTGACACCGAGTGGCGGGTTCCCGTCTACCCCAACGGCGACTACTACATCTTTCTGCGGGACGACCTCAGCGAGGGAACATTCGGGCATCCGTGGGAGAAGACCCTCTGCGTGTTCGGTGAACGACTCCTGGGCTCACTCGCTCTTACCCTCGCGACGTGGCTGCCTGTCAAACGAATCGACGGCCAACCGGACTCCGCGTAGCAACCCGAACACCTCCGACCGTTTCCGATATGAGTCTCGCAGCCATCGGCCATCACGAAGCCGATCGTCACCCACTCGTCCGCACTTCCGGCCTGCGATGGAGGTGTCCTGTTTGACGATCCTTCAGCAGCACGCTCACCGCCTGCGTCTCATTCCGATGCTCCGAATCTGATCCAGGTCACGCCGTCAATCATCGTTGGTTCGCGGAACACCGGCTGGTTGAAGGGCATTGATCCGATGCTGCGTGCCGCAGTGCGTGCCCGGGGATCGTCAAACGCCTGGAGGCGATGGGCGCGGACTCCTGCGAGGTCGATGTCGAACCCGTAGTCCTTGTCTCCTTCGATTAGGTGCCAGGTGTATCGCACGATGACTCTGTCTGCTCCGTGAAGACTGATTTCCTCGAAGGTGAACCAACGGCTCTCGCCCACACGACCGAGCCAGTCGGCGATGGTCGCGGTCAGGTGGGAGATGAACTGTTGCGCCCACACCTTTGGCGGCTCTGCCTGCGGGCGCGGAACCAGCTCCGCGTCGACCAGGTCACCGTTCGTTCTCAGGTATTTGAGCAGGTCTGGGTCCTCGGGAATTAACTTCTCGGGATAGGCACGCCGTCCTCCACTACCGGCGAGACGCCACTCGAAGTCGCTGGGCGCAAGCCGCGGCGAGCCATCGATCCCGACGAGAACCATGAAGAACGCCGGCCGAACACGAAGCATGCCCGTGTCGGTCACGATCCGGTACGCATAGTCCGCTAGATCCCCCAGAACCACTCGTACCCAGGCGATCTGTTCTCGGAGTGGCAGTTCGACCGGTGGCGGTGGCGCACCGTCGTGCGTCTTAACGTCAGGCTGCGCATTGATCGCCACCTGGACCATCGACGTGTCGGCGCCTCTGTCGAAGGTGCCAAGGAAAGAGGGATCACTGCACCACGCCGACACATTGACGGTCACGTCGTCGAGTTCGATGCTGGAAGCCTGGACCGTCTCGGGCCGACCCGGCATCGGTTCCCGGGCGGGCCCGAGAACTTGAGCCAGGTGTTCGTGGATCGGGGTGAGGTCGACGTCGGCATCCGCACGAATCAGCTCGGCAATCTCGGAGGGTGTCCTGTCCGCAGTCACTGTTCTCACGCTCCCGGGTTGCCGTCGTCTGCGGTCGTCCCTTCGAGTTGCGCGATGCGGATCTTCAGGCGGTCGAGCGTCACGCGTATGGCGACGATGAGTTCGGCGGTGCTCGTCCCGATCGGGCCACTGCTACCCATGAGGTTGTGTAGCTCGCCCCAGAGCTTCCGCTGTGCTGCGCGCTCGCCAGTCAACGTTGCTTCGGCCATAACGAGCTGGACTTCGGCGGGGACCTGCTTCTTTACCTCCGGACCGTACGACGGCAGATCCTGGTCCTTCCATGGCGACCACTTCGATTGGATCTCCGCGTCGGTCGTTTTGGCCAGTCTGAGCAGCAACTCGCGACATGCCGCCGGCGAGGAGAAGACGGTCTCCATGCATCGGTGATAGTCCGGGGGCTGCATCTGCTTGTGTTCTGACATCGATCATTGCTCCCGCTGACTCCGTCCGAAGACGAAGAGGGTGACGCTACACCGAAGCCCCGGGATCAGCATCTACCAAAAGAGTCCCGGCCGAAGGGGGCGAAGGGGTGAGACCGAACATGGCGTCCCGTAAGACGACCGATCAAACAGCGCAAGACTCCGGTGCGTGAGGCGCTCGACCCCCTCGGCCGGCGGCCGGCAAACAGTCCTGGATACCCGTCCTGCACGCTGATCCTGCGAGGGTGCCCTATGCAGGACCCATTTCCGCGTGGTCCCGAGCCCACCGCAACGTCCCAACAGAATTGGCCGACAGGGCCTACAAAACACAGATAACGCAGTCGAGTTCGTGACCTCGCCTGCTCATCCGACGACGTGGTCGTCTCATCGGATTACAAAGCCCCAGGTGCTTGTCTCAAAATCTCAGGATGTCCGATTTTTGTCTCATTTTCAGGCGATGGCGGCATTACAAAGCCCCAGGTGCTTGTCTCAAAATCTCACGATGTCCGATTTTTGTCTCCAGCGATCCATCACCTCACCCGCGCCCTTCGCCAAACAGCGCCTACGCCGAGTGCAAGTGGCTGGTGATCGCATCGGCGGCCTGCTCGATGTCCGAGGCAGACCCGGCGATGCCGGTCAGCCACGCCACGATCGACACCGGGCGGCTTTCCACGGTCAGGGACGGCTGCGGCTCGGTGAGCAGCGCCTGTACGGTCAGCGGATGCAGTTCCTTACCCAGCAGCGGCAGCACCTGATCGAGATGCGGGACCCCGCCTGAGGCGGTGAACTGGGCGGGCGGCAGCAGTCGGCTACGGCCCGAGGTGAACGCCCACAGGGTGCCCTCGGTCAGGCGCTGGCGGACGCGGGCGGTGGTGACCCCGAGACGTTCGGCGGCGTCGGCGACCGAGAGGGAGCTGTGGACCAGGTCTTGCATGCGGATGTCCCGGTCAACGCGCGCTGCGGTCGCGGCGGCGGGGTCCGTGACGAACCCGGCATCGGAGAGGAGTTCGGCGTCGTGCCGGGATAGGACAGGGTTGGTGGGACTGTGCTCTGAGGCGAGCCGATGCAGGATCTTTGCGAGTTCGCCGCGCCCGATGTTGGTGCCGGTCGCCTCCCGCAGCGCATCCTCGAAGCTCAGTTCGCCACGCACGTATCGGGATTCGGCGCTTGCGACTACTGCATCGTTCACTACTACCACAGCCCTTCGCCGATTTCGTACCGCGAGTCAATGCTAACCGCGGCAGGCGGGCCACTCGCTGCGGAAGGACCGGTAGACCTTGCATCACGGTTGGTGACTGGGGGCACTGTGACAGCGGTGTTGAGCTGAGAGTCGTGCCCCCGCGGCGGAGGTGTTCGCCGATTGAAGGGCCGGTCACCGTATGCGGACCCACCAGGCCGACCGGTCCGGTAATCACCGCCAGGTGCTCATCACGCGCATTCTTCCAAGGTGGCCCAGACACCGCGGCGTGTAAAAGCCGCTCAGTCTGCGATGCGCTGCACTTCCAGGTCCTTAGTCTCCACAGGACATGCAGGGAAGCACCGACGGTGCCGCGCACACCCGGGTGCGCATCCGGTCACATGCCCCGGCGGGTGGTGTCGAGGATGTTGTCGATCGCGATCTCGGTGAGGTCGCCTGATTGAAAGTCTTCGAGCGGGCTGCGGCCGTCGAGGATGTCGGTGGGAGTGAGCCACCAGCTCGCCGCGCCGTACGGGTCGTTCTCGACGTCGAGTCGCCCGTTCGCGTACCGCACCAACGGATGGATGCGGTGCTGTGCCCGATCAAGCTGGAAAGCCGGATACTTGTAGTCCGGGCGGGTACCAGTAGGAAGGCCGATCAGGTCGCCGGCATTGCGTCGCTTCTGCGCCACACTTCGGGTCCGCGCGCTGGTCGGCTCGAGGATGCCGGCGACGTCCATCGAGTCGTGGAGCTCAAAGGAGTCGAGGATCGACTCCTTTGAGTTCCACCGGGCAGGTGTGCTCATGGCAATCAGTATTCCTTTGGCGGTCGGGATGGACTCTTGAGCCCCATCAACGAGCACGCTATAGCTGCGTCGAACGTTGGTCGGGCCTCCTGACGTCCTCGGAACACCTTCACGTTGGCACGCCGGTCGCCGGCGCCGAATTCATCTTGATGCTGGTCGCACTCACAGTCTGGTACACGTGCTTTGGAGTGGTCTGCTGTACTCATGCACTACTAGTAGTGCTGTGTTGCGATGGCGAATCCACGAGGAGCGAGGGCAGATGGCTGCAAAGGACGTTGCGAGGAAGAGCTTCGAATGGCCTCGCGAATTCAGCGACGAGTTGACTTCCCGTCGTATCGACTGGAATCTCGAAGACCCATTGCGGGTGCATGCCCAACAGGGCCTGACCAGCGAGAACGTGTTCGTCATCGCAATGTTGAAACTCGCCGTGGAGGCGCTCGATCAACCGCGAACTTCCAAGCGGCTGTGGGAGATTGTTCAGGAGTTGGGTCTGCCGGCGGAGTCGCGATCGTGAGAATCTGCGACGAACGCGGGTTGGGTGCGTTGCCGGGCGCCCGTTTACTCGGCGACCCTCAGCAATTCGCTGGCTGGGACGCCGAGCACTTCGGCGATGTCGAACAGCCGCTCGTATAGCAGGCCTCTTCGTCCGTGTTCGACCTGGATGAGGACGTTCCGTGTGACCCCCGACTCGAGTGCGAGGGACTCCTGGGTTAGGCCGCGTTCGATTCGGAGGCTGCGGATAGTTGATCCGACCTGAGTCCTGTGCCTTGCCCACGCTTCCACCCTGATTGGGTCGTTCTGGTTTGGTCGTGTCGGCACTCACCAAGTACCGGCCCAATCGACAGGAAAGTCTGCCCTACTAGTAGTACATTCTGCATTTCGGAACGAATGGGGCACTGTCCGTCCTGTCTGCACCTGCGGTGCAGACCAGCCGGCGGGGTCTGGTGGGAGGGACACTTACGACGAGCCACAGATGGGTTCGGATCGATGCTGATCACTGCGCCTAGCGCTTCGAGGTGCGGACCCTACGTTTTGGGTGATTGCTGCTTCTCACGACGGGGTGGTGGGTACGTTGCTCTGCGTGACGACGAAGCGTTGGCACCTCTTCCGTACAACGCGTGACGCTCCGCCCGCGCTGGCCGGCGTCCTCATGGCCGTTATCGACCAGTTGCCGTCGGCGCCGGATGTGCCGCCCGGAACGCCTTTCCTGCTGAGTCCTGATTTCGAGTACGACGTCGTCCTCAATGAGTACTTCGCATCATCGTCGATGCTGTTGACATCAGTAAACACTCAGATCGGTTACGCGCGGGACGTCGGCCAATTCCTCACCTTCCTATGGTCGGCACGACGAGTGCAGGACTGGAGGAGCTGTCGCGAAGCGGATCACACTGCCTACTACGTTTGGCGATGTAAGGATGAGGATGGGCCGCGTGTATGCGCGAATACTTGGAATCGTGAGGTGGCGGCGGTAAACCGGTTCTACGCCTGGCATCTCAGGAAGGGGAATGTATCCGCCAATCCGGTGCCGCAGCGAACCGTGGTCCAATCGGTGCGGCAGGGTGGTCGCGGGGTGCCACGTGACGTACCAGCAGCACTGAGTCCCGGTGGTCGTCGAACCCGGATGCAGTGGCTTCCGGCCGACTCGTACCGGAGATGGCGCGACGTTGGGATCCGCGGATTCGGACCAGACGGGCTTACATCGACCGAGTTTCGTGGCCGGTGGGCAGCGAGAAACGGGACCTTTTGTGACCTCATGGTTCGCACCGGTATGCGGCTGTCGGAGCAGGCGGCGCTGCTTGTGTCCGAGTTGCCGCGAGATGCTGTGACGGCCGGCTACCAACGATTCTGGTTGCCCGGCGCCGTAGCGAAGAACGGGGCAGCGCGTTGGGTGTATGTACCCACCTCCGTGGCCCGAGATCTGGACGGCTACTACAGATTTGACCGCGCCGATGTCATCGCGGAAGCACGGAACGCACGGCGCTACGAACAACTGGTGGGCGCGATGGTGCTCGTGGGGGACAAACTGACCGTCTATCGGCGGTCCGGGAGGACAACGAGCAAGGTAGACCTCGACGTCATGGGTCCCGAAGAGCGGCGCCGAATACTCATCGAAACGCCCAAGGGACTCGAGCCGGCTGCGTTCTGGCTCTCGGAGCACGGTCTGCCGGTCGCGGTGTCGACCTGGAAGAGCATATTCAGGACGGCCAACAAGCGTTGCGAATCACGGGGCATCCCGCTGCGCTGCAGTGCGCACACCCTGCGCCACACTTTCGCGGTTCTCACCTTGGAACAGCTGCAACGGGGTCACATCAGGAAGCTGTCCGAGTTCAACCCGCAGCAACGCCAGCACTATGTACAGATATTTGGCGACCCACTGGATTGGGTCCGTCGGCGACTCGGCCACCGATCGATCGAGACCACGCAAATCTACCTACACGCCCTCGCTGAGCTGGAGATGGAAACGAGGATGGCGCTGGTCCCTGACGACTGGAGCGATCCACGATTGGTGGAAGCCACTGCCGACGTGCGAGATGAAACCCACGCGTCATGACTGAAACTGGGCGCGGAAGCACCGGTCGCGGTAGGCCTGCCCGCATACCTGACCAGGAGTACGACCCTCCGTCATCGGTCACAGGCCATGGCGCTAGCCTCACCGCCGAGTTCGTGGGCGAGGATGGACGAAGCGTTCTGTTTCCTGTCGGAAAGCTGCCGCTGAAGGGTTGGCATCGACCGGTCGCAGAGGCACTGGTTTCCATGGCTGCACCGACGGGAAATTGGCGAACGGCGGCGACGGCACGACATAACTGGGGTGTATGGCGCGACTTCCTAGTCTTTATGGCCGGACTTCCAAAGAAGCCCACGCGACCGGTCGACCTCACGATTGAGCATATGAGGGCTTACCACGCGCATCGAGAGACTCGATCCAGCGAGGCTTACGCCTGGCGAGATCGACGGTCCGTCGGACTTCTGCTGCGTGCGCGGCCAATGCACGGGCTGGTTTCCGCAGACGTAGTGGCATTCGCGGCAGCGCGCGGAGTTGGGAAGGTGCCGACACCGAAATCCGGCTACTCCGACGGCGAACTACATCGCCTTGTCACGGCCGCGAGGAGCGACGTCGTAGCGATGCGGAATCGCCACGCTCGGGCGAACGAACTAATCGAGAGGTTCCGATTCAATCCGAGTCAGCTCACGGAGGAAGAACTCGCTCAAGCAACTCAACTGGTCAATATCACCGTCACCGGGAAGGCTCCACCTGCCACCGTTAAGGCACGGTGCGAGATCATGTCGCAGCAGTACATTCTCGTCTCGGACCTCACACCCCTCCTGCTACTCATGGTCGCAGTGACCGGATTGAACATCGAAACCGTTAAGGAGTTGCCGGCGGCTCATCGTGTCCTCGAGGACCGGGTAGTCGAGATTGAGATTGTCAAGAGGAGACGGGGATCCGGAAGCTGGCATGAGACGGTGACGTGGGAGATTGGCTCACCAGGGCGTGAGCACCATGCTCCCGGCGGGCTTTACCTACTCCTACACGGCCTCATGAAGGTTGGCCGCGTTCATTCGGGGACGGAATCGCTATGGTCAGTGTGGCGAAGGACCTCAAAGGGACGCACCGGCAGGCGCCTAGCGCCGCACGTGGCGCCGTTCGCAGAGCGACTCGACGCGTGGTTCGGGCTCAACCGCCAATGGACTCAGAGCCACCAGCTCATTGCTGACCGTCACGCGGCGGTATCTCAGGACGAAGGCATGTCCGACGACGTGGCGAAAGAGCTCAACCTCGACTTCAATCGTCTCAAGACCTCAATAGACGTTCGGACCACCAAGAGCCTCGGTGGCCACCTCCCGTCGGCTGCCCGCACGAACACGGTCCCAGTCCTGTACCGCAACTATCTACGCAACGATCCCCATGCGACAGAGTGGGCCCACGGGATCGTTGCGGAAGCACTGGTCGACGCGGAACAAGTTGCGAATCGTGCAGCCAATAACGCTACAGGGGCAGTCCAGGGGACTGAGTTTTCGGGAACTGTGGTCGTTGAACGTGACAGTCCCCAGGATAGGGAAGAGGGGTCTGGGCGCGATCAGTCTGACGTTGAGGGGGCATGGACAGCATGTAGCGATCCGAGCCGCAATCCCAGTTCGCAGCAGCAATGTACAGCGAGTTTCCTCGATTGCTTTTCATGCGCGAACAGCGTTGTCGGCAGCCAGCACCTTCCCCAGTTGATTTCGCTAGTGGACGTGCTTGCAGATCGCCGGACCATGCTTCCGTTGGATACGTGGACTCACAGATACGGAACTGCCTGGGACGCGATCCACCGTGACATCCTGCCAAAGTTCGCGCCGGCCGAAGTCAGCCGTGCACAGGGTCTGACGGCCAAGTCTTCCCTTGATCTGGTCGAAGAACCCTGGGAGGTGCCATGACCCAACCTGATATAGGCCGAAGCTCAAACTGCTCTGGCCCCTCGAGTATTCAAACCGACGAGTATGTACTCCGGAACCGCAAAATCCAAGACAGCTATACCCTCCAGGAAACACCGCGGTACTTAGAGGACGAATGGCGCCTCGATGCAGCGCTGCTTCAACGCCAAGCTAGCGTGCTCACACTGCAGTTCGCTTCTATCCCCGCGCAGTATAGACACGCGTCGAAGGAACTGATGCGAGCATTGCTTCTGGGGGAACTGCCAGTTGGCGAGCGCCTCCGTAAGGTGAATACAATCTACGCCGATTTCTGCAGGTTGAAGTACTTCTTGAACTGGATTCAGCAGCGTGGCGACTCCGGCATTCGGGCACCTATGCTACGTGAAGTCACTTCGTCGGATTTGTGCGAGTATCAGGACTACATTACTGCGGCGGGGATTTCCCTCCCTTCAAGACAATCGCGACGCGCAATAATTCGCCGACTATGGACATACCGTGAATTTATGCCAAGTGACCATCTCCTGATTGATCCAGATCAGATTCAGGAGGGTTGGAGTGAGGCGCCACCTCCACGCCGTATGGAAAATTCCACCCCTAGGATTTCGGAGGAGGTTCTGGGCCCTCTTCTAGCATGGTCACTAAGGTTCGTGGATGATTTTTCCATTGATATCGTCAATTTGATCTCACTCAGGGTGAGTCAGGGTGCGCGAAGTAATGACGGGCGCACTGGGGGTGCTCCGCGGGGAGGTGAACTTGATGACAATTTGAATCGGCTACTGCAAGACCATATTGATGCGAAAATGCCCCTGTCTGGAGAGGAAGGTGAGGTAAACCTCACACACCTTGCGAGGACGGTGGGGTGTGCGCGGCAGAGTTTGGTGCGGCGACGATCTCAAATCGACAAAGCTGTCTCTATTGTTGGACTTTCCGATTCCTACTACAACTACCCTATAGTTGGTCGAGTGGATGGCGCGCCTTGGGTTCAGCGCATTCTTGTCAGTCCTCACAGTTCAGATGGTCTGCCGAAGCTTGCGAGGAATTTGATCGCTGCCTGCTACATTGTGATCGCCTTTCTTTCTGGGATGAGGGACAGTGAGGTGAAGCACCTCAAGCGCGGTTGTGTTCAGGTGATGCGGGATGAGAACGGTCGGGCGTACCGATGGCTTGTGTCAAGCATTGCTTTCAAGGGTGAGCAGGACGCAGCAGGAACGTCTGCAAGTTGGGTGGTCGGCCAACCGGTTGCAAGGGCCATATCAGTTTTGGAGCAGGTTCAACCCCAGGATCAAGAATGGCTATTTGCGCACGTAGATTATATTGATCAATTTCGCGCAGGCAGGGATTCTGTTTATTCAAACATTGCGACACTTCGTCAAATTAATGACTTTGCCTCTTGGGTGGATGGGTATGTTGCACGGAATAGTTCATCTGGTGGGATGCCCGAAAATAGGTTGGCGGACTGGAGATTCACTACGAGGCAGTTTCGTCGGACCCTGGCCTGGTTCATTGCTCGTCGTCCAGGCGGTTCGGTGGCCGGAGCGATTCAGTACCGGCATTTGGGTATTCAGATGTTCGAGGGATATGCGGGGACCTCTGACAGTGGATTTCGTGCAGAGGTCGAGGCGGAGGAGGCTCTTACGCGAGGTGAGCAACTTCTTGAAATGATTAATGATCACCAACATGAGGGATTTGCCGGGCCGGCGAGTGGAGAAGCGAGGTCGCGACTGACGGAATTCTCTGCGCGTGTTGGGTTTGCGGGTCAAGTGGTGAACGATCCCCGTAGGCTGATTAGGATTATGAAGAAGGATGGGCCCGAAATCTACCCTGGTAGGTTTGCGACCTGTGTGTTCAATCCTGATAAGGCGCTTTGCCGGCGCAAGACTGATGTTCACGGGATGGTGCATCCGACAACCGAGGAGTGTAAGCCGTTGAGTTGTCGAAACGTGGCACTAACGTCGGAGAACTTGACAGCGTTGCGGGGGGAAATTTCCAAACTTCGCATCGAGGTGGCTCGAAACGCCCTTCCGCCACTCCTGCTTGATCGTCTGACGCGCCGAGTCGCACAGATCGAAGGGTTTCTTGATCGCTATGCGATGGGGAAGTCGTGAACCTGAGAAACTCAATGCCGGATGTCGAGGTCGTTCGGGCTGTGGTTGCTGAATTGAGTGGTGAAGAGAATCGGCGGATAAGCGTTCTGGCGGTCGCACGGCACTTTGGCCTGTCCAACACCACATTCCGTCGCCACTTCGCCGGCGTTGTCGAGGAGATCAAGTCGGTCAACTGTCATGAGCCTGATGGTCGCAGCGACGGAACTGGGTCGACCAAATTGCGCCGTGACAACGAGCGTCTCCGGCGTGAAAATGCCAGGCTCCGGTCCGACGTCGCGGCTTCCGCGGCCGCTGTGCAGCGTCTGGCTTTCGAGAATCACCGGCTGCGCAGCGAGGTCGAAGCATTGAGTGGGGTAGTCGACATCGCGTCGCGAAATCGAACTTGAGTCCCGAGCCTGAAGCACCGAATAAGGCGGTGGCACAGTTCTTCCTATGCCGATGATTCAGATCAGTCAGACTCCGGGCCTGACCGCCGAGCAGAAGCGTGCGGTGATAGAAGCTGTCACCCGGGCGTACGCCGAGGCCGCCGGGAAGAACCCGGACAAGGTGTGGGTGACCATCACCGAGGTACCCGGTGAAAACTGGGGTGTGGGGGGCGTTCCGTTGAGCTGAGGAGCAGTGGCCTCGAACTCGCGTGGTCAGTGACGGGCGGTGGAGTTGGCGGCCCTGGTGGCCTCAATGTGGTCAGTGGTCAGTGGCAAAGTACCGACACAATCATCCAGATCAGCCAGACGCCCGGACTCACCACCGAACAGAAGAAGGCGACCATCGAGGCCGTCACCAAGGCGTACGCGGAGGCCACCGGGAAGAACCCCGCGCAGGTGTGGGTGACCCTCACCGACGTGCCGCGGGAGAACTGGGGCGTCGGCGGGGTCCCGCTGGGCTGAACTGAGCGGCTCGCCGCTGGGCTGACCCCGCCCTTAGGCCTGGCCGTTGCCCGCGGCGAGGCCGCGGTCGAGCTGCGCGACCATCGCCGTGCCGAGGGTGAGGAGTTCGCGCACCTGCCGCCCGTCCAGGCCGTCGAACAGCAATGCCTGCACCGTCTCGACGTGGCCGGGCGCCGCTTCGACGACCTTCTGGTAGCCGGTGTCGGTGAGTACGGCCAGCGATCCGCGGGCGCCGATGATGCTCTCGCGGCGCACCCAGCCGACCTTCTCGAGCTTGGTCACCACGTGCGAGAGCCGGGAGAGCGAGGCGTTCGCCGCGTTCGCCAGCGCGCTCAGCTGCAGCCGTCGGTTCGGTTCCTCGGAGAGCGCCGAGAGCACGAAGTACTCGAAGTGCGTCAGCCCGGAGTCGCGCTGCAGCTGGGTGTCCAGCGCCGCGGGCATGCGGGTCATCACGTTGACCAGCTCGCGCCAGGCCTGCTGCTGCTCCACGCTCAACCACCGCGTCATCGCGACCTCCGATCGGAATATTCGTTCGACTGCTACGTTGACTCCTTATGATACTTGAAGCTTCAATGTAAGGAGTCGCTATGAGCGATCACGCTATGCCAGCGCTCTACCTCAGCCACGGCGCCCCTCCGCTGGTCGACGACGATCTGTGGGTTTCCCAGCTCGGGGCCTGGTCGAGCGAGCTGCCACGCCCGACCGCGATCCTGGTGATCTCCGCGCACTGGGAGTCGGCTCCGCTCACCATCGGGTCCGTCGCCACCGGGACCCCCCTGACCTACGACTTCGGCGGGTTCCCCCGCAAGTACTACGAGGCGACCTACGGCTCGCCCGGCGCCCCCGAGCTCGCCCGCCAGGTCGCCGCGCTGATGCCGGACAGCGAGCCCGTCGCACACCAGGAGAGCCGCGGTCTCGACCACGGCGCGTACGTGCCGCTCAGCGTCATGTACCCGGACGCCGACATCCCGGTGCTGCAGATCTCGCTGCCCACCCTGGACCCCGAGCGACTGATGCACCTGGGCGAACGACTGCGTCCGCTGCGCGAACAGGGAGTGCTCATCGTCGGGTCCGGATTCACCACCCACGGACTGCCGTTCCTGCGCGATCCGTCGCCCGCCGCGCAGGCACCGGGCTGGTCCGCCGAGTTCGACGCCTGGGCGGGGGAGCGCTTCGCGGCCGCCGACGTCGACGCGCTGATCGACTTCCGCGCGAAGGCGCCCGGGATGCCCTACGCGCACCCGACCATCGAGCACTTCGCCCCGCTGTTCGTCACGCTCGGTGCGTCCAGCGACCCCGAGCAGGTGCCGTCGCAGGTGATCGACGGGTTCTGGATGGGCCTGGCCAAGCGCTCCATCCAGGTCGCGTAGGCGGGCTCAGCTCTCCAGTGCGGTGTTGCGGCTGCGCAGGAATTCCAGGGCCTGGTCGCCGTGGGTGTTCGCGCGCAGCTCGCTCGCGATCACCTTGAGCACCGTCCGGTCCGTGTCGATCACGAAGGTGGTGCGCTTGACCGGCGACAGCTTCGCGAGCAGCCCGCGGCGCACCCCGAACTGCTCGGCCACCACGCCGCCGACGTCGGCGAGCAACGGGTAGTCGAAGGACTGCGCCGCCGCGAACGAGGCCTGCTTGTCGACGGTGTCGGTGCTGATCCCGGCCCGCGCCGCGCCGACCGCGGCGAACTCACCCGCCAGGTCGCGGAAGTGGCAGGCCTCGGCCGTGCACACCGGTGTGGAGGCGGCGGGGTAGAAGAAGAGCACGAGGGGGCCGCCCGAGACCAGTTCGCTCAGGGTGCGGACGGTGCCGTCCTGATCGGGGAGCGAGAAGTCGGGGGCCTGCTGTCCGGTCTGCATTCGGCTGAGGCTACAACGTGCGCAGCCCGGCTTCTCGGGACTAGCCTGCGTGCGGCGGACGACAGGGACATGGGGGAGTGGATGCGGAGGGTGGTGCGGGGCTTCTGGGGTCCCCGGCCCGAGTCGGTCGATGCGGTCGCCGCACGCTGGCTGACAACCCTGGACGAGCTCTCCGTGATGCTCCCTGCGGCAGGTCCGCCGTGCGGGCCGGGCGAGCCGTGGAACTGGCGGCACCTTCACGGGTCCGGCCCCGACACCGACCTCCCGGCGAACAGGGATTCGCTGTTGGCGGCCCTGCGCTCAGCACAATCGGCCGACGACTGGTCGGACGTCATCGGTACCGGACTGCGGCTTGTCATCGCGGGCGAGCCTCGCTGGGCGGTGGAGGTCAGCGCACTGGCCGGAGGCGCCCCGGAGTTCCTGCTGCAGTCGATCGTGATCGCGGTCGATGCGCCCGCCGAGGCCGAGGTGCCCGAGACCGGCCTTCTCGCGGCCATCGCGCGGGCGTGGGAGCCGGACTTCGGCGATGTGACCGACGACGACGTGCTCGACGCGCTGGAGGACTCGGGTTTCACCATCGGCGATCCGGTCGTCGGACGGCTCGGCTACCTCTCCGCCGGCCGCGCGGCCCTGGTGCCGGACGACGTGGAGGCGGGGCACGAGAGCTCGACCGGGGGCGTGCTGATGGGCATCGCGGCACCAGGGGAGGTCGACGACGTGGTCCGGGCATACCGGCGACTGCGCGAGGCGGGTGCACTCGAGCCGCTGCCCCGACCGATGGACCGGGCCGCATTGTAGGCAGGGCCACCACCAGTCCCTGGTCGCTCCGCCTGCGATGATGGACGGCATGTCCGGCGAGTCAACCACCGTCCAGCCCGCAGTCGCCGTCGCCGATGCGGACGATCACACCACCACCAGGGCGCAGTTCCGTGCCCTCGCGGCCGACCATCGCGTGGTCCCGGTGACGCGAAAGGTGCTGGCGGACTCCGAAACCCCGCTGTCCGCGTACCGCAAACTCGCGGGCGACCGGCCCGGCACCTTCCTGCTGGAGTCGGCGGAGAACGGCCGCTCCTGGTCGCGCTGGTCGTTCATCGGGGCGGGCAGCCCCGCCGCGCTGACCGTCGTCGACGGGCAGGCCGGCTGGCTCGGCAACGTCCCGGCGGGCGCGCCGTCGGGCGGCGACCCGATCGCCGCGCTCGGCCAGACCCTGGAACTGCTGCGCACCGAACGGCTGCCCGGGCTGCCCCCGCTCACCGGCGGCATGGTCGGCTTCCTCGGCTACGACATCATCCGCAGGCTCGAGCGGCTGCCCAACCACGCGACGGACGACCTGCAGATCCCCGAGATGGTGATGATGCTGGCCACCGACCTGGCCGCCGTCGACCACCACGAGGGCGCCATCACGCTCATCGCCAACGCCGTCAACTGGAACGGCACCGACGAGCGGGTCGACGAGGCGTACGACGACGCCGTCGCCCGGCTCGACGCGATGACCCACGCGCTCACCGCGCCCGCGCCGTCCACCGTGTCCACCTACGCCAAGACCACCCCCGACTACCGCCGCCAGCGCACCACCGAGGACTTCGGTGCCGACGTCAAGCGCCTGATCTCGGAGATCGAGGCCGGCGAGGCGTTCCAGGTGGTGCTCTCGCAGCGCTTCGAGATGGACACCGACGCCGACCCGTTCGACGTGTACCGGATGCTGCGGGCGTCCAACCCGAGCCCGTACATGTACCTGGTGCACGTCCCGGGCGAGGACGGCGAGACCGCCTTCTCCATCGTCGGCTCGAGCCCGGAGGCGCTGGTCACCGTGAGCGAGGGCGTGGCGACCACCCACCCGATCGCAGGCACCCGCTGGCGGGGTTCCACCGAGGAGGACGACATCCTCCTCGAGAAGGACCTGCTCGCGGACGAGAAGGAGAATTCGGAGCACCTCATGCTCGTGGACCTGGGTCGCAACGACCTCGGCCGGGTGTGCGAGCCGGGCACCGTCAAGGTGCACGACTACCGCCACATCGAGCGCTACAGCCACGTCATGCACCTGGTCTCGACGGTCACCGGCCGGCTGGCCGAGGGCATGCACGCGTTGGACGCCGTCACGGCCTGCTTCCCGGCGGGCACCCTCTCCGGGGCGCCCAAGGTGCGCGCGATGGAGCTGATCGACGAACTCGAGCCGACCCGCCGCGGCATCTACGGCGGCATCGTCGGATATCTCGACTTCGCGGGCGACGCCGACACCGCGATCGCGATCCGCACCGCGCTGATCAAGGACGGCACGGCCTACGTGCAGGCCGGTGCGGGCGTCGTGGCCGACTCCGACCCGGTCTACGAGGACACCGAGGCGAGGAACAAGGCGATGGCGGTGCTCAGCGCGATCGCGGCGGCGGGCACGCTCCGGGCGGTCGGCGGCACCGATGACTGAGCAGGAACCGGACCGGGACCCGGCCGTCGCGCCCGCGAGGGGGCGGGCGTCCGCGGCAGCCGTGCCGGTGCTGCTGCTCGCGGTCGCGGCGCTGTGCCTGTGGGCGTCCTCGCGGATGACCTGGGTCCGGGTGGAGTCGTTCGACGGTCTCGGCGGCGCCCGCACCAGCGAGCTGATCGGCGGCACCTGGGCGGCCGCGACGACCCCGCTGGCCCTGACGCTGGTCGCGGCCATCGCCGCCTCGTTCGCCGTGCGCGGCTGGGCGCTGCGGGTGGTCGGGCTGCTGGTCGCGCTGGTCGCGGTCGCGGCGATCGTGCCCGCCGCCTCCCTGTTGATCGGCGGTGTCGACGACGGCAAGGCCGGGCGGCTCGCCGAGCTGCCCGACCGCGCGGAGGTCACCGCGACCGAGGCCTTCACCCTGCCCGCGGTCCTCGTCCTGCTGGGCGGGGTCACGGCCCTCGTCGCCGCGGTCGCGCTGATCCGCAAGGCAGGCGCGAGCGCCGGGCTGTCGTCGAAGTACGCGGCCCCAGCCGCCCGCAGGGAAGAGGCGGGTAACCGCGCGGCGACCTCGAAGGAACCCCTCAGCGAGCGAATGCTCTGGGACGCACTGGACGCGGGGGAGGACCCGACCGCGGGCGACGTGGCCGGGCCAAACGACCAGGACGGACCCGAGCCTGCCGGAGGCACAGACACCCGCCGTTAGTCAATATGGTGGCGCCCTCTAGGCTTGCCCAATCCGATGAGGTTGCTCACACGGCAAGGGCCCAGAAAGGACTCGGGACACGATGACGGTTCTCGATTCGATTCTCGACGGGGTGCGTGCAGACGTCGCAGCCCGTGAATCCGTTCTGGACTTCGCAGCGGTGAAGGCAGCCGCGGCAGCCGCTCCTGCGGCACTCGATGCCGCCGCCGCGCTGCGGGCCTCCGGCATCGGGGTCATCGCCGAGGTCAAGCGGGCCAGCCCGTCCAAGGGTGCGCTCTCGGACATCGCGGACCCCGCCGAGCTCGCCCTGGCGTACCAGCAGGGCGGCGCGCGGGTGATCAGCGTGCTGACCGAGGAGCGCCGCTTCCATGGCTCGCTCGCGGACCTCGACGCCGTGCGTGCGGCCGTGACGATCCCGGTGCTGCGCAAGGACTTCATCGTCGGCCCGTACCAGATCCACGAGGCAAGGGCCCACGGCGCCGATGTGATCCTGCTGATCGTCGCTGCCCTCGAGCAGGACGCGCTCGCGTCGCTGCTCGACCGCACCGAGTCCCTCGGCATGACCGCCCTCGTGGAGGTACACACCGAGGAGGAGGCCGACCGGGCCCTCGAGGCGGGTGCGAGCGTCATCGGCATCAATGCGCGCAACCTCAAGACCCTCGAGGTGGACCGCGACACGTTCGCCCGTATCGCCCCCGGGCTGCCGACCGAGGTCATCAAGATCGCCGAGTCCGGAGTCCGCGGGACCGCGGACCTGCTGGCGTACGCGGGCGCGGGCGCGGATGCGGTCCTCGTCGGCGAGGGCTTGGTCACCAGCGGCGATCCGCGCACGGCCGTCAAGGATCTGGTGGCCGCGGGGGCGCACCCGTCCTGCCCCAAGCCCGCTCGCTGACCGACCGAGGGCGGTCGGACCCGACGTGAGTTCGGTCGCACCGACTAAGGCAGACTGGACGAGTGAGCACAGACGATCCCGTACTTTCCGCCAAGGGCCGCGGCCTTCCCCGCATGAGTGCCGGTGTGACCGAGCGCAGCGCCCACGAGCCCGATCAGGGCGGCCATTTCGGTGCCTTCGGTGGACGGTACGTCCCTGAGGCACTGATGGCGGTGATCGAGGAGGTCACCGCCGAGTACGACAAGGCCCGAGGGGACGACTCGTTCCTGAACGAGCTGGATCGGCTGCAGCGTGACTACACGGGCCGTCCGTCACCGGTGTACGAGGCCACTCGGCTCAGCGAGCACGCGGGCGGTGCCCGGCTGCTGCTCAAGCGGGAAGACCTGAACCACACCGGTTCTCACAAGATCAACAACGTTCTCGGGCAGGCGCTGCTGGCCAAGCGGATGGGCAAGACGCGCGTCATCGCCGAGACCGGCGCAGGCCAGCACGGCGTCGCCACCGCCACCGCCTGCGCGCTGCTCGGCCTCGAATGCGTTGTGTACATGGGTGAGGTCGACACCAAGCGTCAGGCGCTCAACGTCGCCCGGATGCGTCTGCTGGGCGCCGAGGTGATCCCGGCGATGACCGGGTCGCGGACCCTCAAGGACGCCATCAACGAGGCGCTGCGTGACTGGGTCACCAACGCGCACAACACCTATTACTGCTTCGGCACGGCCGCCGGACCGCACCCGTTCCCGGTGATGGTTCGCGACTTCCAGCGCATCATCGGCCTCGAGGCGCGGGCGCAGGTGCTGGCGCACACCGGTCGGCTGCCCGACGCGGTCGCGGCCTGCGTCGGCGGTGGATCCAACGCCATCGGCGTCTTCCACGCGTTCATCGACGACCCGTCGGTCCGGCTCGTCGGCCTCGAGGCCGCAGGCGACGGCGTCGAGACCGGCAGGCACGCCGCGACCATCACCGGTGGTTCCCCTGGTGCACTGCACGGGGCCTACTCGTACCTGCTGCAGGACGAGGACGGTCAGACCATCGACTCGCACTCGATCTCAGCCGGGCTGGACTACCCGGGCGTCGGACCCGAGCATTCGTTCCTCAACGACATCGGCAGGGCCGAGTACCGCCCGATCACCGACACCGAGGCGATGGACGCGTTCGCGTTGCTCTGCCGCACCGAGGGCATCATCCCCGCCATCGAGTCGGCGCACGCGGTGGCAGGCGCCCTCAATCTCGGCAAGGAGCTCGGCGAGGGCGCGATCGTGCTGGTCAACATCTCCGGCCGCGGCGACAAGGACGTCGACACCGCCGCGAAGTGGTTCGGCCTCATGCCGGACACCGACACCGAACACTCCAACGAGGAAGGCCAGGCGAAGTGACCGCACCGCAGCCGCACGCCGCAGCACCGTCCCGCCTTGGTGAGCTCTTCGCGCAGTGCCGAGCGGAGAAGCGGGCCGCGCTGGTCGGGTACCTGCCCGCCGGCTACCCCGACCTGCCCGGCTCGATCGAGGCGTTCGAGACGCTGGTCTCCTCCGGCTGCGACCTGATCGAGGTCGGCATCCCGTACAGCGACCCCGTGATGGACGGACCCACGATCCAGGCGGCCGCGGACGCGGCCCTCGTCGCCGGGTTCCGGGTACGGGACGTGTTCACCGTCGTCGAGGCGATCAGCAAGGCAGGCGGCAAGGCGGTCGTGATGACCTACTGGAACCTGGTCCTCAAGTACGGCGTCGACGAGTTCGCCCGTGACCTCGCCGCTGCGGGCGGTCTGGGGATCATCACCCCCGACCTCATCCCGGACGAAGCGGACGAGTGGCTGGCGGCGGCCGACCGGCACGGCCTGGACCGGATCTTCCTGGTCGCGCCGTCCTCGACCAACGAGCGGCTGGCGCAGACCGTCGACCGCTGCCGCGGCTTCGTGTACGCGACCTCGACGATGGGTGTCACGGGCGCCCGCGACGCGGTGTCCAACATGGCGCCGGAGCTGGTTGCGCGGGTGCGTGAGCATTCCGACATTCCCGTCGGTGTCGGGCTCGGCGTCCGGTCCGGCGCGCAGGCCGCCGAGATCGCCGCCTACGCGGACGCGGTCATCGTCGGTTCGGCGCTGGTGACGGCGGTGGCCGAGGGACCGGAGGCGTTGCGCGCGATCACCACCGAGCTCGCCGCTGGCGTCCGCTCGGCTACCGTGGCGTCGTGACCTCGACTGTCGACATCCTGGCCTACATTCCGAGCCCGCCCCAGGGCGTGTGGTCGATCGGCCCGCTGCCGCTTCGCGCCTACGCGCTGTTCATCATCCTCGGCATCGTCGTCGCCGCGGTGTGGGGCGACCGGCGCTGGGTCGCCCGCGGTGGCGAGAAGGGCACGGTCCTCGACATCGCGATCTGGGCCGTCCCGTTCGGGCTGATCGGTGGCCGGCTCTACCACGTGGCCACGGACTGGAGCACCTACTTCGGTGAGGGCGGCGACCCGGTCGATGCGCTGAAGATCTGGCAGGGCGGCCTCGGCATCTGGGGCGCCGTGCTGTTCGGCGGTATCGGCGCCTGGATCGGCTGCAGGCAGCGTGGGGTTCCACTGCCTGCGCTCGGTGACGCCGTCGCGCCGGGGATCCTGCTCGCGCAGGCGATCGGACGGATCGGCAACTACTTCAACCAGGAGCTGTACGGGCGGGAGACGACCGTGCCGTGGGGCCTGGAGATCTTCGAGCGGGTCAACGCGGACGGCAGGCTGGACCAGCTGGCAGGCACCTCCACCGGGGTGGTGGAGAAGGTCGTGCACCCCACCTTCCTGTACGAGCTCGTCTGGAACCTGCTGATCGTCGTGCTGCTGGTCTGGGTGGACCGCCGCTATCGGATCGGCCACGGTCGGCTGTTCGCGCTGTACGTCGCCGGGTACTGCATGGGCCGCCTCTTCGTCGAACTCCTGCGCGACGACTACGCGACCCACATCGCCGGGATCCGGATCAACGTGTTCACGTCGATCATCGTGTTCATCGGAGCGGTGATCTACTTCCTCGCGGCGAAGAAGGGCAGGGAGGCCCCGGAAGAGTTGCAGCCGAAGCATCCGCGCGAGCCCGCGGCGACCGCCGTCTCGGCGACCGGTTCTTCGGCGACCGGGGGGTCGGACGCAGAACCCGACGCGAGCCCCGCGGAATCGGGCGGTACCGACGCGGGCAAGACCGACACCTAACTGACGAACAACCAGGGGGGATACATCAACATGTCTGAGGTACCAGAGGGCGGACCGACGCCGGGACCCGTGTACGGACCCGAGGGCACCGGCCCGGGATGGCCCGTGGACGCCGGCGCGGCCGCGCCGCAACCGCAGGCCTACGGGCAGCAGCCCACTCAGCCTCAGCCGCAGGCCTACGGGCAGCAGCCCGCCCAGCCGTTCGGTCAGCAGCCCTTCGGTCAGCAGCCATATGCGCAGCAGCCCTTCGTGCAGCCGGCCTATTTCGGTGGCGCCTCGGAGGCGCCCTTCGGTCGCGACCCGCTGACCGGCGAACCGCAGTCGGACAAGTCGAAGGCGACCGCGGGCCTGCTGCAGATCCTGCTGCCCTTTGTCGGGATCTGCGGCGTCGGCCGCCTCTACGTGGGGAGTACCGGCATCGGTCTGGCGCAGCTGCTGCTCTTCTGGTTGGGCGTCATCACGACCTTCCTGTTGGTCGGATTCGTCATCTTCCCGGTCGTGTGGCTCTGGTCGTTCATCGACGGGATCATGATGTTCTCCGGCAGCGTCAAGGACGGGCAGGGCAGGCCGCTCAGGGGCTGATCGGTCCTGGTTACGACCCGATATTCGGGCGTTCCTGCTGCTAAACTGAGCACGCCCGAGTGTGACGCTCGGAGTTTTCTTTTCGGGCCAGAGTCGTCCCGGAACCCCGAACTGGTGAGATAGCCACCCAACCCGGTGGGACCCGCCAGCCGAGGCTCCGTGCGATGGCCCCGCGCGCCACACCCGGCAGCCTTCCCGGCCGATGTGGAGGTGCCTGTTGCTGTTCTCTCGCTCGCCCGCGCCGCAGGGTCTGTACGACCCGGCCCAGGAGGCCGATTCCTGCGGTGTCGCGATGGTGGCCGACATCCTCGGCAGGCGCTCGCATTCGATCGTTGCGGACGGGCTCCTCGCCCTGGCGAACCTCGAACACCGCGGGGCCGCAGGCGCAGAGCCGAACAGCGGTGACGGCGCGGGCATCCTGCTGCAGCTGCCGACCGCCCTGCTGGCCGAGGTGGCAGGGTTCGAACTGCCCGAGCCGAACCCCGGCGGCGCGAACACCTACGCCGCCGGGTTCTGTTTCCTCCCGCAGGATCCGGATCGACGCGCCGCCGCCGTCGCGCGGATCGCTGCCATCGCCGGGGACGAGGGGCTCGAGGTGCTCGGTTGGCGCGAGGTGCCGGTCGACCCCGACGGCGCGGACATCGGCCGCTCCGCGCGCGACTGCATGCCGCACATGAGCCAGCTGTTCGTCGCGGCACCGGCGGGTCCGGGCGGCCGGCCCGCGGGTCTGGACCTGGACCGCCTGGTCTACGGGCTGCGCAAGCGCGCCGAGCAGGTCAGCCCGCAGGTCGAGGCGGACGGCACGGGGGTGTACTTCCCGTCGTTGTCGAGCCGGACGATCGTCTACAAGGGAATGCTGACCACCGCGCAGCTGCCCGCGTTCTTCCCCGACCTGCGCGACGACCGCTGCCACAGCGCGATCGCGATCGTCCACAGCAGGTTCTCCACCAACACCTTCCCGTCCTGGCCCCTCGCCCATCCGTTCCGATTCGTCGCGCACAACGGCGAGATCAACACCGTGCGCGGGAACCGGAACCGGATGCACGCCAGGGAGGCGTTGCTCGCCAGCGCGATGATCCCCGGTGACCTCACACGGCTCTTCCCGATCTGCACGCCCGAGGCCTCGGACTCCGCGTCCTTCGACGAGGTGCTCGAGCTGCTGCATCTCGGCGGCCGCAGCGTGGCGCACGCGGTGATGATGATGGTCCCGGAGGCGTGGGAGAACGATGCCCAGATGAACGCCGAGCGGCGCGACTTCTACCGCTTCCACGCCTCACTGATGGAGCCGTGGGACGGCCCCGCCTGCGTGACCTTCACCGACGGCACCGAGGTCGGGGCGGTGCTCGACCGCAACGGCCTGCGTCCCGGCCGATGGTGGCAGACGGCGGACGGGCGGGTGATCCTCGCGAGCGAGAGCGGCGTCCTCGACGTGCCGCCGTCCGAGGTGGTGGCCAAGGGCAGGCTCGAACCCGGCCAGATGTTCCTCGTCGACACCGCGGCAGGCCGGATCGTGCCGGACGCGGAGGCCAAGATGCGGCTGGCCGTGGAGCGTCCGTATGCGGAGTGGCTGCACAGCGGGCTGCTCGAGCTCAGGGAGCTGCCGGAACGCGCGCACATGCAGCATCCGCACGAGTCGGTGGTGCTCAGGCAGGTCGTCTTCGGATACACCGAGGAGGACCTCCGGATCCTGCTCGCCCCCATGGCTTCCGCACCCGGTGAGCCGCTGGGCTCGATGGGCACCGACACCCCGGTGGCGGTGATGTCGCAGCGCTCGCGGTTGCTCTACGACTACTTCATCGAACTGTTCGCTCAGGTGACCAACCCGCCGCTGGACGCGATCCGGGAGGAGGTCGTCACGTCCCTCTCACGGGTGATGGGACCGGAGCAGAACCTGCTCGAACCGACCGCAGCCTCGTGCAGACAGATCGTGCTGCCCTGGCCGGTGCTCGACAACGACGAGCTCGGCAAGATCATCCACATCAACGACGACGGCGACAACCAGGGCCTGGCCGCCACCGTGCTGCGCGCGCTCTACGACGTCGAGCGCGGCGGCGCGGGCATGGCCGAGGCGATCGAGGAGTTGCGGTCGGCGGCGAGCGAGGCGATCGCGGCGGGGTACCGGACGCTGATCATCTCGGACCGCGACTCGGACCATGCCCGCGCGCCGATCCCGTCGCTGCTCGCGGTCTCCGCCGTGCACCACCACCTGGTGCGGACGAAGGAGCGCACCAAGGTCGCGCTCGTCGTCGAGACCGGCGATGCGCGCGAGGTGCACCACCTGGCGTTGCTGATCGGTTTCGGCGCCGCCGCGGTCAACCCCTACCTGGCCATGGAGTCCATCGAGGACCTGGTCAGTGAGGGCGAGCTGGTCGGCGTGGAGCCGCAGATCGCGGTCCGCAACTACCTGACCGGGCTCGGCAAGGGTGTGCTGAAGGTGATGTCCAAGATGGGCATCTCGACCGTCGGGTCCTACACGGCGGCACAGGTTTTCGAGGCCATCGGACTCGACCGCGAACTGGTCGACGAGTACTTCACCGGCACCGTCAGCAAACTCGGCGGCGTCGGCCTCGACGTGCTTGCCGAGGAGGTCAGGATCCGGCAGCGGATCGCCTACCCCGACAACCCGACCGACCGGGCGCACCGCCGCCTTGAGGTGGGCGGCGAATACCAGTTCCGCCGCGAGGGCGAGCTGCACCTGTTCACGCCCGAGACGGTGTTCCTGCTCCAGCACGCGACCCGGTCTGGCCAGCACGAGGTGTTCGCCCGGTACAGCGAGGAGGTCAACCGGCTGGCCGCGGCGGGAGGCGCGCTGCGCGGGCTGTTCCGGTTCCGCGAGGGACTGCGCGAGCCCGTCCCACTCGACGAGGTGGAGTCGGTGGAATCCATCGTCACGCGATTCAACACCGGCGCGATGAGCTACGGCTCGATCTCGGCCGAGGCGCACGAGACGATGGCGATCGCGATGAACAACCTCGGCGGACGGTCGAATTCGGGGGAGGGCGGCGAGGACACCGACCGGCTCTACGATCCGCGCAGGCGCAGCGCGGTCAAGCAGGTCGCCAGCGGCCGGTTCGGCGTCACCAGCGACTACCTGGTGAACGGCACCGACATCCAGATCAAGATGGCGCAGGGCGCGAAGCCGGGGGAGGGCGGTCAGTTGCCCGCCTACAAGGTGTACCCGTGGGTGGCCAAGACCAGGCACTCGACGCCCGGCGTCGGACTGATCTCCCCGCCGCCGCACCACGACATCTACTCCATCGAGGATCTGGCCCAGCTGATCCACGACCTGAAGAACGCGAACGAGCAGGCCCGCGTGCACGTGAAGCTGGTCAGCTCGGTCGGCGTCGGCACGGTGGCGGCCGGGGTGTCGAAGGCGCACGCCGACGTCGTGCTGATCTCCGGCCACGACGGCGGCACAGGGGCGTCCCCGCTGACCTCCCTCAAGCACGCGGGCGCGCCATGGGAGATCGGGCTCGCCGACGCGCAGCAGACCTTGGTGCTCAACGGCCTTCGGGACCGGATCACCGTCCAGTGCGACGGTGGCATGCGCACCGCCCGCGACGTCATGGTGGCGGCACTGCTCGGCGCGGAGGAATTCGGGTTCTCCACGGCGCCGCTGATCGTGGCCGGCTGCATCATGATGCGGGTCTGCCACCTCGACACCTGTCCGGTCGGGGTGGCCACCCAGAACCCGGAGCTGCGCAAGCGGTACAACGGCAAGCCGGAATTCGTCGAGGAGTTCTTCCGGTTCATCGCCCAGGACGTCCGGGAGTACCTGGCGCAGCTCGGGTTCCGCAGTGTCGACGAGGCGGTGGGCCGGGCCGACGTGCTCGAGACCGCGGAGGGCATCGCGCACTGGAAGGCCCACGGGCTCGACCTGTCGGCGATCTTCGAGATCCCGACCGACCGCGACGGCACGCCGATGACCCAGCGCCGCAGGCAGCGAGATCAGGACCACGGGCTGGAACTGGCGCTGGACCGCACCCTGATCCAGCTCGCCGAGGGTGCGCTGGAGGACGCGCACCCCGTCCGGCTGGAGCTGCCGGTGCGCAACGTCAACCGCACGGTCGGCACCCTGCTGGGGTCGGAGGTGACCCGTCGCTACGGCGCGGAGGGGTTGCCGGACGACACCATCCGGGTGGAGCTGACCGGCTCGGCGGGACAGTCGCTGGGCGCCTTCCTGCCGCCAGGGGTGACGATCGACATGATCGGCGACGCGAACGACTATGTCGGCAAGGGGCTCTCGGGTGGCCGGATCGTGGTGCGGCCGTCCCCGGACGCGACGTTCGCGGCGCAGGGTCAGGTGATCGCGGGCAACACGATCCTCTACGGCGCCACGTCCGGCGAGGTCTACCTCCGCGGTCTGGTGGGCGAGCGGTTCTCGGTGCGCAACTCCGGTGCCACCGCGGTCGTCGAGGGCGTCGGGGATCACGCATGCGAGTACATGACCGGTGGCCGCGTCGTGGTGCTCGGGCGCACGGGGCGCAACCTCGCGGCCGGCATGTCGGGTGGCATCGCGTACGTGCTGGACCTGGATCCGGAGATGGTCAACCCGGCGATGGTCACGCTGCAGCCCCTCGATGCCGACGACCTCGCGTGGCTGTCCGAGGCGGTAGCGCAGCACCGGCACTGGACCGGGTCGCCGTTGGCGGCCTCGGTGCTGGCGGACTGGCCGCGCCGAAGCGCGTTGTTCACCAAGGTGCTGCCGGTCGACTACCAGCGGGTGCTCGACGCGACCCGGCTCGCTCGCGCAGAGGGTCGGGACGTGGACACTGCGATCATGGAGGCGGCTCGTGGCTGATCCCCAGGGCTTCATGAAGGTGGTCAAGAAGGACGCGCCCAAGCGCCCGGTCACCGAGCGTATCGGCGACTGGGACGAGGTCTATGCGGAGCAGCCCGCGGCGGAGCGGGCCAGGGAGGTGGCCGAGCAGGCGACCCGGTGCATGGACTGCGGGGTTCCGTTCTGCCACTCCGGTTCCGCGGGCTGCCCGCTGGGCAACCTGATACCCGACTGGAACGACCTGGTGCGGCGTGACCGGTGGGGCGCGGCCAGCGAACGGCTGCACGCCACGAACAACTTCCCGGAGTTCACGGGACGGGTCTGTCCGGCGCCGTGCGAGGCGGCGTGCGTGCTGTCGATCGCAGAGAACGACACCGGCGGCTCGGTCACGATCAAGCGGATCGAACAGGCCATCGCGGACGCGGCGTGGGAGGGCGGCACCGTCGTGCCCCAGCACCCGGTGATCAGCACGGGCAAGAGGGTCGCGGTCGTCGGCTCGGGCCCCGGTGGCCTGGCCGCGGCGCAACAGCTCACCAGGGCAGGGCACGACGTGACGGTGTTCGAGCGCGACGACCGCCTCGGTGGACTGCTGCGCTACGGCATCCCGGCGTTCAAGATGGACAAGTCGATCCTGGAGCGGCGCCTGTCCCAGATGCGATCGGAGGGAACCCATTTCGTTACCGACTGTGAGGTGGGCGTCGATTTGACCGTCGATCAGCTGCGCGCCCGGTTCGATGCCGTGGTGCTGGCCGTCGGTGCGCTGCGGGCGCGGGACAACACGACCGTGGAGGGTCGCGAGCTCAAGGGCATCCACCTGGCGATGGACCACCTGGTGCCGTCGAATCGGGAATGCGAGGGCGACGGCGCGAGCCCCATCACCGCGAAGGGCAAGCACGTGGTGATCATCGGGGGCGGCGACACCGGGGCCGACTGCCTCGGGACCGCGCACCGTCAGGGGGCGGCGTCGGTGACCCAGCTCGACTACAACCCGGAGCTGCCGACCGAACGCGACGACGAGCGTTCCCCGTGGCCGTCCTGGCCGATGGTGCTGCGCACCTCACCCGCGCACGCTGAGGGCGGCGTCCGGCGCTACGAGGTGGCGGTGCAGCGGTTCCTCGGCGACGAGCAGGGCAACGTCCGGTCGATGGTGCTGGCCGAGGTGAAGGTCAGCAGGGACGCGGAGGGACGCAGGCACGTCCGGCCGGTCGGCGAGGAGGTCGAACTGCCCTGTGACATGGCGCTGTTCGCGATCGGGTTCGAGGGCGTCGAGTACAGCCGGATGCTCGACGATCTCGGCCTGTCGCTGACGCGGCGCGGCGTGTTGTCGTGCGGCCCGGACTGGCAGACCACGGCGCCCGGTGTCTTCGTGTGCGGCGACGCGCACCGCGGGGCCTCGCTGGTGGTGTGGGCGATCGCCGAGGGGCGCTCGGCGGCCCGCGGCGTCGACGTGTATCTCTCGGGGCACTCGGACCTGCCGTCGCCCGTGCACCCGACGGCGCTGCCGCTCGCCGTCGTGTGAATCGCAGGCAAACGCAAAGGGTCTAATTGTTTGTATGTATGGACAATTCACCGCCTGCGATGGAGATGCGTGAGGGCACCGACTAGGCTCGACGCGTGACCCGACGGACGAAAATTGTGTGCACGCTCGGCCCGGCAACCGCGACCGGGGATCGCATTCGTGAGCTCGTCGAGAGCGGCATGGACGTGGCCCGGCTGAACTTCAGTCACGGCGAACACGCCGACCACGAGGAGAACTATCGCCGGGTCCGCGAGGCCTCGGACGTGACCGGCAAGGCCGTCGGCATCCTCGCCGACCTGCAGGGCCCGAAGATCCGGCTCGGCCGCTTCGCCACCGGGAGCACGGTGTGGGAGAACGGCGAGGAGGTGCGGATCACCGTCGAGGACTGCGACGGCACCCACGACCGCGTCTCCACCACCTACCGGGAGCTGGCCAAGGACGCCAAGCCCGGCGATCGGCTGCTGGTCGACGACGGCAAGGTCGGGCTGACGGTCACCGCCGTCGACGGCAACGACGTCGTCTGCGAGGTGACCGAGGGCGGTCCGGTCAGCAACAACAAGGGCGTCTCGCTGCCCGGCATGGATGTCTCGGTGCCCGCCATGTCCGAAAAGGACATCGAGGACCTCGAGTTCGCGCTGCGTCTCGGTGTTGACTTCATCGCACTGTCCTTCGTGCGGTCGCCCGCGGACATCGAGCTCGTGCACGCGGTCATGGACCGATTGGACCGCCGGGTCCCGGTGATCGCGAAGCTGGAGAAGCCCGAGGCGATCGAGAACCTCGAGGCCGTGGTGCTGGCCTTCGACGCGGTGATGGTGGCCCGCGGCGACCTCGGCGTGGAGCTGCCCCTGGAGCAGGTTCCGCTGGTGCAGAAGCGCGCCATCCAGATCGCGCGTGAGAACGCCAAGCCCGTGATCGTCGCGACGCAGATGCTCGAGTCGATGATCGAGAACTCCCGGCCGACCCGCGCCGAGGCGTCGGACGTCGCGAACGCCGTGCTCGACGGCGCCGACGCGGTGATGCTGTCGGGGGAGACCTCGGTCGGCAAGTTCCCGATGGAGACCGTGCAGACGATGGCCCGGATCGTGGAAGCGGTCGAGGCCGAGTCCACCCGGGTGCCCCCGCTGACCCACGTCCCGAGGACCAAGCGCGGCGTGATCTCCTACGCGGCACGTGACATCGGCGAGCGCCTGGACGCCAAGGCGCTGGTCGCGTTCACCCAGTCCGGCGACACGGTCCGCAGGCTGGCGCGACTGCACACGCACCTGCCACTGCTCGCGTTCACCCCGTTGCCGGAGGTGCGCAGCCAGCTGACCCTGACCTGGGGCACCGAGACCTTCCTGGTGTCGCCGGTCTCGACGACGGACCAGATGATCGGGCAGGTCGACACCGCGCTACTGTCCCTCGGCCGGTACACCAAGGGCGACCTCGTGGTGATCGTGGCCGGGTCGCCTCCCGGCACCGTAGGCTCGACCAACCTGATTCACGTGCACCGCATCGGAGAAGAGGACCACTAGGTGACTGACCTGGGGGCACAGCCCCGTCCCGTTCGGGCGGGGGATCTCGACATCCTTCTCAGCGTGCTCGATCTCGAGCAGCTCGACGAGGACGTGTTCCTCGGGCAGCACCCGCCCCAGGCTCAGCTCGGCAGCCGGACGTTCGGTGGCCAGCTGGTGTCCCAGGCGATCATCGCGGCCGGGCGCACGGTGTCCGGTGACCGGCCGGTGCACGCCATCAACGCCCATTTCATCCGGGGCGGCGATGTGAAGCGGCCGATCGAGTACCGGGTGCAGCGTCACCGCGATGGCAGGGCCTTCGCGAACCGCCAGGTCGTCGCCTACCAGGACGACCAGGAGCTGTTCGTGATTCTCGTGGCGTTCCAGGACTGGGGCAAGGGTCTCGAGCACGCGGTCGAGGTCCCCGACGTGCCGTACCCGGACACCCTGCCGCCGCTGGGCGATCACTTCGTCGGGTACGAGGACCGGCTGCAGATGTTCGTCAACGCCCTCAAGCCGATCGACATGCGCTACGCGAACGACCCGAGCTGGATCCTCAAGGGCACCGGGGAGAAGCTCAACCACAACCGGGTCTGGATGAAGGCGGACGGCGAGCTGCCCGACGACCCGCTGCTCCACGTCGCGACGATGGGCTACTCCTCGGACACCACTGTGCTCGACTCGATCATCACCACCCACGGGTTGTCCTGGGGCCTGGATCGGATCGTCGCGGCCACCGTGAACCACTCGATCTGGTTCCACCGGCCGTTCCGGTTCGACGAGTGGGTGCTGTACGCGACCGAGTCGCCGGTGGCGGCCGGCTCCCGCGGGCTGGCGACCGGTCGGTTCTTCTCGCTCGAGGGGCAGTTGCTCGCGACCGTGGTGCAGGAGGGCCTGATCCGGCACTTCCCGAGCCGGAAGTAGCTGGGTAGCCCGTCGTCACTGTGCGCGAAAGTCGTTGACAGCGTGCTGGAACGGCACGGCGGTGCCGTTGGTCGCGCTGTGTGGGTGTCATCGGGGTTAGACTTCGCCATCTCTACGGCGCGGGCGTGCTGGTCGCTCGTGCCGTGACCGCGTGAATGGGGTGGCGTATGTCGGATGACGGCGGGCTCGACTGGGACCACGAGGTCGTCACCAGCCTGATGTGGACATTCCGGGCATTCGCCATCGCGGCGGTGTGTTTCGTCCTGATCGCGTACGTGCTCTTCCGGACCACCCGATGGGGCAGGCAGTTCTGGCGGATCAGCGGCGACTACTTCAAGGGCCGCGAGAGCGCGCCGGTGTACGCACTGCTGGCCGTGGTGCTGTTCATGACGGTCTTCGCGGTCCGCATGACCGTGCTGTTCTCGTACCAGGGCAACGAGATGTACACCGCACTGCAGATGGCCGCGCAGTCATACGCCCAGGGCGACGTCGGGGCGTTGGACGCGGCGAAGGAAGCGTTCTGGCGGAGCCTGTGGATCTTCGGGGTGCTGGCCACGATCCACGTGGTCCGTTCGCTGCTGATCTTCTACATCGGCCAGGCCTTCGACATCCGCTGGCGGGTGTGGTTGACCGAGCACGTCACCACCGACTGGCTGCACGGGCGCGCGTTCTATCGCGACAGGTTCGTCGACGAGACCATCGACAACCCCGATCAGCGGATCCAGGCCGACATCACCGATTTCGTCACCGTCTCGCGCTCGCTGTCCATGGGCGCCGTCGGCGCGGTCGTCTCCCTGGTGTCGTTCACGACCATCCTCTGGGACCTGTCCGGGCCGCTGACGGTGTTCGGCACCGAGATTCCCCGCGCCATGGTCTTTCTCGCGTTCGGGTACGTGCTGATCTCGACCATCGTGGCGTTCTGGATCGGCAGGCCGCTGATCCAGCTGAACTTCTGGAACGAGCGGCTCACCGCGAACTTCCGCTACGCGCTGGTCCGCGTCCGCGACAGCGCCGAGAATGTCGCCTTCTACCGGGGCGAGGGCGTCGAGCGCCGCGGGCTGCTCTTCCGCTTCGCCGCCGTCATCCGCAACTACTGGCGAATCGTCTTCCGTACCTTGAAGTTCAATGGCTGGAACCTGGTGGTCAACCAGATCGCCGAGGTGTTCGCGTTACTCATCCAGGCGCCGCGGTTCTTCAACGGGACGATCACCCTCGGCGACATGACGCAGTCCGCGACCGCCTTCGGGCAGGTGCACGACTCTCTCTCGTTCTTCCGCGAGTCCTATGACGTCTTCGCCGGGTACCGGGCCAGCCTGATCCGTCTCAACGGGCTGATGGACGCCAACTCGGATTCGCGCGAGCTGCCCGCGATCGCGGTCTCGGAGCTCGAGGGCGCGCTGCGGGTCGAGGGCGTGCAGGTGCGCAGGCCGGACGGGTTCTCACTGATCGCGGACCTGGACCTGTCGATGGCGCCGGGCGACACCCTCGTCGTCAAGGGGCGGTCGGGCAGTGGCAAGACCACCCTGCTGCGCAGCCTCGCCGAGATGTGGCCCTTCACCGAGGGGCAGGTCAGCCGGCCCGCCGGGAACAGGACGCTGTTCCTGTCCCAGATGCCGTACCTGCCGCTCGGGGACCTGCGGACCGCCGCCGCCTATCCGGGCACGCCGGACGAACTCGACGACGAGTCGATCCGGGAGGCCCTGCGGAAGGTGCAGCTCGCGAACCTGGTCGATCGACTCGACGAGGAGGCCGACTGGGCGAAGATCCTCTCGCCGGGAGAGCAGCAGCGGATCGCGTTCGCCCGCATCCTGCTGATCCGGCCGGAGCTGGTGTTCCTGGACGAGGCCACCTCCGCGGTCGACGAGGGGCTCGAGTACTCGCTGTACAGCCTGATCCGGACAGAGGCGCCGGACTGCATGCTCGTGAGCGTCAGCCACCGAAGCACGGTCGACCAGCACCACGCGCAGCAGCTGCAGCTCGCGGGCGACGGGCCGTGGGACCTGTCACCGGTGCCGGTGCCGGTGTAGTCAGACGGGTCGCCATCCGTTCGGCATGTGTTCGTCGGCGAACGCCAGCTTGATCCGGATCAGTTCCGATCGGTTGGGCTTGCCGGACTTCATCAGCAGGCCCTCCTGCTGGGCCTGCGCGTCGTACTCTTCGATCCGCACGGCGTCCATCTTCACCCCGACGAGGGGTCGGACCGGGCCCGGCCTAGGCATGACCGACCGCCCTCAGGACTTCCCGACTCGACCACGTTCCCCGCATGATGCCGCCCCTCCCCAAGGATCTTCGTGGCCGTGCCACATTCGCCGGTCAATGTATCCAAATCGGACATACCTATCGGTTGGTTTGATGGTAATTCTTGTGTCGGGCTCCGCCTGACACCGGGGCATTCGTGGTAGCGGAGCGGTGTCGGTCCGGGCCACATGCAGGTAACGATTGCGCGGAGCAGCCGACTCGAGGGTGGGCGGGGGGAATAGCGTGGTGCCAATGTGACTCATGTCACGACGGAGGTCGATGGCGATGCGCGGATCTACGAGGGGTGTCCGGGACGGAGCGCGGTCCGCGGTGCTGCTGCTGATCGCGGCACTGGTGCTACCGCTCGGACTGGCGCTCGGCGCCGCCGCGCCCGCCTCGGCCAATCCGTATGACCGGTTCCACGAGGACTGGGTGCCTGCGCCAGGCGGCGTCGGGCACATCAAGGTCCGGATGTGGCTTGCGAACAACGGCAGCAACAAGGCCGTCTACCTGCTCGACGGGATCCGGGCGACCAACGACGTGAGCGGCTGGGAGCACGAGACCAACGCGGCCTGGCTCTCGGATCACGGCGTCAACGTGATCGAACCGGTCGGTGGCGAATCCAGCTTCTACGCGGACTGGTATGCGCCGAACAACTTCACCAACCAGCCGTACAAGTACATGTGGGAGTCGTTTCTCACCCAGAACCTGCCCGATCACCTGGCCGCCAGGTACGGCATCAGCCGCACCAGCAACGCCGTCGTCGGGCTGTCGATGGGCGGCAACGCGGCCCTGATCCTCGCGGCCCATCACCGCAACCAGTTCACCTTCGCAGGCGCGATGTCCGGCTACCTCAACCTGTCGGCGCCCGGGATGCGGGAGGCCATCCGGATCGCGATGCTCGACGCCGGCCTGTACAACTCGGACTGCATGTGGGGTCCGCCCTGGGACCCGGCCTGGTTGCGGCACGACCCGTTCGTGCAGGCCGAGGGGCTGCGTGGGCTGCCGATGTGGATCTCGGCCGCCAGCGGACTGCCCGGCGAGCACAACCGTCCGGTGTACCCGATCGACTACGTCAACACCGCGACGGGGATGGGTCTCGAGGCGCTCTCGCTGGCCCAGACCAGGGCATTCCAGGTGCGGCTGTTGACGATGGGCATCGATTCCGCCCACTTCGACTTCCCCGCGACGGGAACCCACGCGTGGCCGTACTGGCAGGACCAGCTGTGGGCGATGCTGCCGATGCTCAAGGCCTCGATCGGCGCCTGACCCCGCCGGGCCGGCGTCAGGCCGCCTCGGCGGCGGCCGCGATGTCCCGCAGATCCTGCGTCATCATCTTCGCGGTGGCCTTCGCGGCGAGCCCGCCAAAAACCTTCATCAGCAGCTTCGCCAGGAAGGTGGATTTGCCGGGGTCCGCGGTGAAGGTCATCGAGAGGTCGGTGCCGTCGCCGCTCGGGGCGAGCGTGAAGGACGTCGTGTAGTCGGCGCCACGGGAGTTCGCCTTCACCACGGTCCGGCGCTCCGGCTCCACCTCGGCGACCCACATCTCCTCGGTGGCTTCCTTGCCCAGCATCTTGCGGGTCTCACGCCAGCGGGTGCCTACGGCGTAGCCCTCGCCGGCGATCCGCTCCGTGCTGATCACTCCGGTGAGCGTCGTCGCGGCCGCGTCGAGGTCGGTGAGCACCGCCCAGACCTTCGCAGGCGCCGCCGCCACGTGCTGGGTGAGCTGAATCTCGGTGTTCGACAAGGTCGGTGCCCTTCGTTCGGGAGTATCCAGCTCGGATCGAACGGAACAGTTCGGCACTCGGTGCCCGTACGCTGCACGTGTTCACCGTCCGTTCATCGTAAAGGCAGTCAAGTGAATTCTTCTCGACCGGCAGGCATCGCCGCACTGGCCGCCGCCGCGGTCCTGCTCGTGGGTGCCGCGCCTGCCAACGCGGGCGCGGTGACGGCATCCGGATCCCCGTACTCGGCGACCACCGCGGTCGGCGTGCACAACGCCTACGAGCAGCACACGTACGAGTACCTCGCGGACGCGTTGGACTCGGGAGCGGGTCTGCTCGAGCTCGACGTCTGGACCAACAGCTTCGACGTGGTGCCCAAGGCCGCCGCCGTGATGACGGCAGGCGCCGATCCGTCGAACGGCGGCAGTGCCGACGCGCTGCTCGAGAGCCTGGACGAGAGCGCCGTCAGCGATTGGCGGGTCTCGCACGAGAACCCGCTGGGGAACGCGAACAACTGCGCGGGCGCGACCGCGCCGGAGCAGCTGCGGGGCCTGCCCCGGGATCGGGATCTCGCCGGCTGCCTCGCCGATCTGCGGGTCTGGCACGACGCGAACCCCGGTCATCGGCCGGTGATGATCAAGATCGAGATGAAGGACGGCTTCAACGCCCCGGCCGGGCTGGGCCCGCGCGAGTTCGACGCCCTCCTCGACGAGCGGCTCGGCTCCGCGCTGTTCCGCCCGTCCGACCTGACCGGCGGGGCGCCCGTCACCCTCGACGACGCAGTGCGGACCGACGGCTGGCCAGGGCGGGGCGAGCTCGCGGGCAAGTTCATCATCGAGCTGATCCCCGGGACGGTGGAGCAGATGAACCCGGCCGACCCGCTTTGGACGGACGTCGAATACGCCACCCATCTCCGGGATCTCGCCGCGGCGGGCTCGCTGGACCAGGCCGTCGCCTTCCCCGCCGTGCTTCGCGCGGAGGCGGGCGACCCCCGACAGACCCGGTATCCGGACGCCACCATCCGGCCGTGGTTCGTGATCTTCGACGGGGACGCGTCGGCGTTCGTGAGCGGCGGCATCGACACCGCCTGGTATCGCGATCGCGGCTACCTGCTGGTGATGACCGATGCGCACAAGGTCGCCCCCGCGATCGACGGCACCAGCCCACCGGAGGCGGCGGCGCGCGCCCGCGTCGACGAACTCGCGGCTGGCAACGCGAGCGTCGTGACCGCGGACTGGCATCCGCTCCCCGGGGTGCTCTCGCGGGTCCTGCCGAGGGGCTGAGACGGCCCGGGCGGCCGGGCGAGTCCGGTAGCCTATGGCGCTCAAGGGGATCGGCGGCGCTGAGGAGGGGGCGGGCCATGCCGGACGGCCTGGAACTGCGGGTGCTCGGGCCCGTCGCCGCGGTCCGTGACGGCCGGCCGATCGACCTCGGCGGCGCCCGCCAACGCGCGCTGCTCGCGGCGCTCGTCCTCGCCTACCCGCACTCCGTGTCCGCCGACCGTCTCCTGGCCCAGGTGTGGCACGACCGGGATCAGCCCAAGCTCAGTTCGTTGCACGTCGCGATCTCCAAGTTGCGCGATCTGCTCAGTCCTGACAGGGCCCGCCGCGAGGACGGGGTGCTGGTGCGCGACGGCGGACGGTACCTGCTGTCCGCCGAGCGCGGAAGTGTCGACGTCGCGCGGTTCGAGGAGCTGGTCCGGCTCGGCGCCGAGCTCTCGGACACCTCGGCGGACGGGGCGGCCGCCGCCTACCTGGAGGCCCTGTCGCTGTGGCGGGGCTCGCCGTACACCGACATCGCCGGTTCCGAGTTCGCGATGCCGGAGATCGCCCGGCTGAGCGCGATGCACCTGGAGGCCCGCAGATCGTTGCTCGAGGTGGGCCTGCGCCGGGAGAGATTCGCCGAGGTGGCCGCGGAGGCGGAGGCCCTGACCGCCGAGCATCCGCTGGACGAGCGGGTATGGGAGATCCTGGTCCTCGCGCTCTATCGCGGCGGTCGACAGTCCGACGCGCTGGTCGCGCTGCGCCGGATCAGAGCGATCCTGGACGACGAGCTCGGCATCGACCCAGGAGTGGGCCTGCGACAGCTCGAAGCGGCCGTGCTGGCACAGGACGCCGCGTTGCACGGTCGGCAGGCGACGCCGCCCGCTGCCGAACCCGATCCGGCCCGGGCGTCGAATCTGCCGTCCCCGCGGAGCCTGCTGGTGGGCCGCGCGGCCGACATCGAGTCGGTGGCCGCGGCGCTGCGCGAGCACCCCGTGGTCACCCTCGTCGGACCGGGTGGGGTCGGCAAGACCAGACTCGCGATCGAGGTCGCGCGCCGTAGACGTGACGCGGACGGCCCGTGGATCGTGGATCTCGGCGCCCTCACCGACGGCGCGCTGATCGTGCCCGCGGTGGCGTCGGCGCTCGGGCTGCCCGGGATCGGCAGCGCGGAACATCTCGCGGGTGTGCTGGCCGGCCGAACGATGCTGATGATCCTCGACAACTGCGAGCACGTCGTCGCGGATGCCGCGGCGCTCGCAAGCGCGCTCGTAGACCGGTCCCCGCGGGTACAGCTGCTCGCCACCAGCCGCGAACCTCTCGAGGTGGACGGCGAAGCGCTGCACGACGTCTCGCCGCTCACACCGGACGAGGCACGGGATCTGTTCGCTGCGCGCGCCGGGGGTGTGGTGCCCGGGTGGGCTCTCGACGAGTCGAACGCCGCGCCGGTGCGCACGATCTGCGCCGAACTCGACGGCATCCCGCTCGGCATCGAACTCGCCACCGCGCAACTGCGGGTGCTCTCCGAGCAGCAGATAGCCGACGGGTTGGAGGATCGTTTCACCCTCCTACGCGGTGGGTCCCGCAGCGCCCCGCCCCGACAGCGCAGGCTCGCGGACACCATCGACTGGAGTTACCGGCTGCTCGACGACGAGCAGGCGGGACTGCTGCGACAGGTCGCGGTATTCGCGGACAGCTTCGACATCGGCGGGGCCGCGGCCGCCACGGGGGCTTCGTCCGCGGTGGCCTCGGTGCAGCCGCTGACCGCTCTTGTGCGCCGATCGCTGCTCACCGTCCTCCCCGGCACCTCGCCCAGGCGCTACCGGATGCTGCAGACCATCAAGCATTTCGCGTGGCGGCAGTCCGATCAGGCCGAGCGCGGGCGGACCGAGGCGAGGCACCGGACGCACGTGTTGGCCCGGGTCAACGCCCGCCAGTCCGCCCTGTACGGGCCGAACTCGGCGGAGGTGATGGGGGAACTCTCCGCCGACCAGGCCGAGCACCGCGCGGCGCTGGTGTCCGCGCTCGCCGCGGGTGAGGGGCACTACGCACTCGAGCTGTCCGGGGGCCTGTACTGGTTCTGGTATCGGATGGGCCGCATCGGGGAGGGGCTCGGCTTTCTGCACGCGGCCCTTGGCGCGGCTGCGGCGGACCCCCGCGCCCCCGAACCCAGACAGTTCGCGCGCGCGATGGCGGGCGTCGCGTCGTTGACCTACCTCACAGGGGACCGGGCCGCCGCGTCCGACGCCGCGCGGGAGTCCGCCGCCGCGTGGCAGGCCGCGGGCGACCTCGCCGAGGCGGCCCGTCTGCGCGCGTGGTGCGGCTACTTCCTGTCGATGGACGGCGACCACGGCGTTGGTCTCGACCTCGTCCGCGAGGGCGCCGCGACCGCGCACGCGCTGGGGTCGGCCTTCGCGGAGGCGGACGCCCGGATGGTGCTGGGGATGTTGTTGCGCAACCACGGTCGGCCGCTCGAGGCGCGCGCGGAGTTGGAGACCGCGATCGCCGTCGCCGAGCGCATCGGCAACCGGTGGTCGGTCGGGTCATCGACCTGGGCGCTGATGAAGTCGGCGATGGACGCGGGCGATGTGGAGTCCGCGATGTCCGCGGCACGCCACATGCAGTCGGTGCTCGAGGCGGACGGCGACGTGACGTCCTGGCTGGTGCTGATGCACACCTCCGCCGCGGTCCTGGCCGGTGCCGGTTTTCCGGTGGAGGCCGCGGTGCTCGCGGGTGCGGTGCAGTCGCTCGGCGGCCGGATCGGGTTCCTGCCGGAGGGGATGGACCCGATCGACGGTCCGCGGGAGGCCGCCGCGGTACGCGATGCGCTCAGCGCGCAGGACTACGCCCGACACACCGCGCGGGGAGCGGACCTGGGCCGGGCCCAGATCAACGCACTGCTGTCCGGCCTGGTCGGGGAGGGCGCGGCAAGGCGGCCTTAAGAGCGCGGTAAGTGCGGTCGGCTGTCCTGTGGTGGACAGTTCCGAACGAGCGAAGGGATCGCCGTGTCCACCAGTATCGAAGAATCCTCACCCGTCCTGCCCCCGCTGGTCGAGCGCCTGAGCGCCGTGACGGCCGGACCGGTGCACTCGCCGGGCGACGGCGGCTTCGACCTTTCCGTCGCGTCGTTCAACACCGCCACCGTGCACCGGCCCGCAGCGGTGCTGGTCGCCTCCAGCGCCGCTGACGTCGCGGCGGCCGTCGGGATCGCGGCCGCCGCCGGGTTGTCGGTCGCGGTCCAGGCCACCGGGCACGGCGCCGCGACCACCGGACCCGGGTCGATCCTGATCAATACCCGGCTGCTCGACTCGATCGTCATCGATCCACACGCCAGGACGGCGACCGTCGGCGCGGGTGTGCGGTGGCAGCAGGTGCTCGACGCCGCGTCGCCGCACGGGCTCGCCGGACTGTGCGGGTCCGCGACGGAGGTCGGGGTCGTCGGCTACACCCTCGGCGGCGGGATCGGCCCGGTGGCCCGGACCTACGGCTTCGCAGCCGACCATGTCGTCGAGATCGAGGTTGTGACCGCCGACGGCCAGGTGCGCCGGGTCAGCGAGACGAGCGAACCGGACCTGTTCTGGGCGTTGCGCGGCGGCGGGGCGGCGTTCGGGATCGTCACGCAGATCACGTTCCGGCTCTTCCCGATTCAGACCGTGTACGCCGGCGGCATGTTCTTCGATTTCCTCGACGCGCCGCGGGTCCTGCACGGTTGGCGGGACTGGGTGCACCGGATTCCCGAGTCGGTGAGCTCCTCGGTCGCGGTGGTGAACTTCCCACCGCTGCCCGTCCTACCGGAGGCCCTGCGCGGCCGCACCGTGCTGCACCTGCGCTACACGCACGTCAGCGAGACGGAGGACGGGGAGGAGTTGCTGGCGCCGCTGCGCGCCCTGGCCGAGCCGATCATCGACACGGTCACCGAGATCATGTACGCGGATGTGGGGTCGATCCACGCCGATCCCACCGACCCGATGCCGGGCGCCGAGCGGTCCATGCTGTTGCGCAGGCTGCCCGCCGAGGCGATCGACGAGTTCCTCGCCACGGTCGGGCCCACTGGGGGCCTGCCGTTGGTGCTGGCGGAGATCCGCGCGATGGGCGGGGCGCTGGCCCGCGGCGCCGAGGTCCCGAACGCGGTGGGGGGCAGGGACGCGGCCTTCAGCCTGTTCGCGGTCGGCGTGCTCGCGCCCCCCATCGCCGGCGTCGTCCCTGGCGCGCTGGACTCGGTGCTGGCCGCGATGGAGCCGTGGGGGACCGGTGGGGCGCTGATGAACTTCGCGGGCGGAGCCGAGGGCGCCCCCGCCGACCGGGTGCGGGAGGCCTGGGGTCCGCAGGAGCGTCGCCGGTTGTCCGAGATCCGCGACCGGTTCGACCCGAATCGGGTGTTCGCCGCCGCCGCGCGCTGGTGACGGCCCGTGGGGATGGTTCGGTGCGCACGAGGGGTTCGCGCCGCACCATCCCCGCGTGCGGGCGGCGTCACTGCGGAAGTCGGGCCTCGAGGGTGCGGGTCAGGATCTCGAGGGCCAGATTCCAGCCCCGTGCCATGTCCTGGGTGAGCGCGACTCCGTGCGCCGCCAGCGCGGGCCCGGCGAGGTCGTTGACCTCGTCGGGTCCGACGCGGGTCTGTGCCAGCTCGACGATGTCGAGCAACAGGCGGACGCGGTCGCCGTCGCCCATCGGGAGGCAGGCACGGTCGGCAAGGCCGGCGTTCGTCATGGTGCAACCGTATCGGCGTGGTGGCGCCGCAACCGAATTGGGATCGAGCCGTCCTCGGCGGCGGGCGTCGCGGATCAGGCCAGGCAGATCGGGAAGATGACGTTCGGCCCGATGAGCGGAATGAACCCGGTCAGCGCGCACTCGAGGAAAGCGGCGACGGGGTCGGTCTGGCCGAGGCGGACGACGGGCTGGATCAGCTCCGTGGTGGGTCCCGTGGTCGGGGCCGCGGCCGCGATTCCCGACCCGAGGATGAGCATGAATGCGGCGGCCGATGCTGCCAGCGCCGAGCGACGTGCGGTCCTGTTCATGGCGGTCTCTCAACTACGTGTTCGTGCGTGATCATGTAGCCCACCCCGACCTGGGCAGATGTTGACGCCAGCGAAGGGACGCCGGGTCGGCGTGCACTGCGCTGACATGCGCCGCTCGCGTGCAGTTGCGCTGTGATCAACAGTGCGCCCTCTCGATGCCGATGGCAACCCGCCCGCGGCGGAGGGCGCGCGTCGTGGTGTCTCAGGCGAGGCAGATTGGGAACGCGACGTTCGGTCCGATGAGCGGGATGAGTCCCCAGGGTGCACAGGCGAGGACGGTGCCGAGTGCGCCTTGCCAGGTCGTCTGCCCCTGCAGCATGACGACCGGGGTGATCGCATCGGGGGACACGGGTGTCGTGTCGGCGACGGCCGGGGGAGTGGCGGGGAGCTCTGACGCCGTTGCGGCGGCCGTTGCTCCTGCTCCGAGCGCGAGTACCGGCGCGATCAGGGCCGCAGCGGTCGCCGTGCGCAGTGTGATGGTGTTCATGACGTCCTCCTAGAGCAGCAGGCTCGGGCCTCGCGCGGGGAGCACGGTTGCGGTCACGGTCCGCTGTCGACGGTCCGAGTCCTGCATTTATCGTGCGCCTGATGCGGGCCTATTGCGAGGGGCAGTCGATGCATACGTGGGTGTGTCGCGGATACGCCCACGGATCGTTCGATTCACGCACGTGATCACGTCGGCGACCGGTGTCGCGGATCCGGGTGGATTGGGCGAAAGAAGTTGATGCAAAGTCGTTTTCGACTCCGGCTGCGGTCGGTGCGACCGTCGATATGCCGCATGGGGTCCGTTCGAGCACGGGTTCGACCCGGATCTTCGTGGTGCCCTCGGTGAGACTCGAACTTCCTTTTGGGTGCTGACAGGAGGGTGCAGATCGGATCCCGAAAGGGCGCTCCACCTGCTCGAAACTAGTGCGGACAGTGTCGCCGGGTGCATCTGGGAGCATTGGCATCCTCGGGCGGCGGGACCACGTTTGGGACCGCGACGCTGTTGCATTACGTCCAGTAATCGCGAGTCGGGAGTGAGCCGCGCGCTGCGGCATCGTCGACAAGATCCGCTTCTGAGCACGCATCTGCGCTAGGGGAGTCAGTGACTGGTTCTAAGAGGCGCCGATGACTGTAATACAGGCATTGGGGGTTCTGGTTGGAGTGCTGACTGGACTGCTTGGAGTGCCGGTTGCGTGGCAGCACTGGTCAAGCGAGCGGCGATTGGTGGCGCGAATCGAGCGCGAGCACGCCCTTCTGGACAAGGTTGAAGGCCCGGCTGTCCGGCGAGTGCTCCGTAAGGATATTGAGTGGACGGCCGCGAAGTTAGCGGCGCATCGGGAGTTCCCCATATGCCGGCTTGCGTTGGACGGTGGATGCCCGCGTCGTGAGCGGCCCGACGGTCCGGGAAGTGAGCTCCCGGCCTGATCCCCTCGATCTCCCCGATGGTCCTTTTCGTCGTGTTCGGGATCGTATGCGGCGGGGCCGACTCGAGGCCGTGAATGCGCGGCCGCCCGCTGGAGGCAGGAACGGAGGCTGGCGCACGAAGATCTGCCGGCTCCGACCCGATCGAGAGGGAGGCGGCGCTCGACCTCGCGGCCGGCCGAAGCGGGCGCGCTGGGGAAGGATCCCGACCGAGGAGTAACAGTCAACGGTTTGGCAGTCGTGGTGATCCCGGGCACAATCGCCGCATGATCATCGTCCTCGACACCACGGTGCTGCTGAGCAACCCGCAGTTCGTGGCCCATTGGTGGCAGCAGTTCATCGAGAGGTCGAAGCATCTAGGGGCACGGATCGTCGTCCCCCGAGTCGTCGTCGTGGAAGCCGTCGCGAACCACAACCGAACGATCCTTGCGCTCAAGCCTCAGATTGCGGAGCTGGGCAAGCGCGACAACAGATTCGGCCTCGACGGCGTGCGACAGGCCGCGATCGACGCCCTGCACGCCAAGGCTGACCGCTTCGAGGCGGACCTGTATGAACACCTCGAGGAATCGGGTGTCGATGTGATCGAACCTGCTGCCGTTGACCACATGGAACTCATCAACCGGGCGGTTTCCTTCCGAAAGCCCTACGACGCGGACGACAGGAAGGACGGGTATCGAGACACACTCAACTGGCTCACCGTGCTCGACCTCGCTGATCAATATCCCGGTGACGAGGTGTGGTGGATTAGTCAGAACCAGGCGGATTTTGGGAACGGTGACAAAAAGACCCCGACATGGCACGAGGAGATCGCGGAAGAACTCGGCGCCCGCGACCTGGCCGATCGTGTGCGATGGGAATTCAACATATCCACCCTTCTCTTGACGCTCGCCGGGCGCACCGCGCCGGTCCCCGAGGGAGAGCAGCCACTTGTTCTCGAAAGAGTTGACCTTCTCGAACTCGCACGGCTCCTGTCGAGCGAGATTCTTGGCCGCGGGGTGAGTCCCCGAGATGCGGCGCTGCCGCCGCGAACCGAGTCTGCGGAGATTTCGTCCTTCGTAGGATTGGACGAGGTTGAGTGGGATGGCCTTGCTGAATCGGGTGAGGAAGACCTCGTCGCTCGCTTCACGGGAATCGCCCACGTCGGTTTGGAACTCGCCGAGCCCACGGACACCGGCGCCGGACTCAGCTTCGATAACAAGGCATTGAGGATTACTGGTGTTGCGAACCTGACCCATGAGGGAGCGGTGACCAGCGTGTCGGTGTCTAACATTGTTGCCCTCGAAAGCGATCCTGGCCACGCGGCGTGGCAGCGACGTTCCGAGACGAGCCGCAGGTTGGGCGTCGCTTCAGCGACGATGAGTGTCGCTGAAATTCTGGCGCACAACCGCGCTGGCGCAGCGGATCTCACGCTCACCAACCAAGTCTTCGGCACGAAGAGTCTTGGCCTGTCGGACAATTTCAACCTCGGCACCATGATGGGACGGTGTCTCCCACAGGCACCCTCAACACCGCGAAGCTGCTTGGGTCGAATTTCTCCGACACTGTGAACATCGGGAAGCTGGCTGGTTCGAGCCTCGGCGACACTGTGAAGATCGGGAAGCTGGCTGGTTCGAGCCTCGGCGACACTGTGAAGATCGGGAAGCTGGCTGGTTCGAGCCTCGGCGACACTGTGAAGATCGGGAAGATATCAGGGCTCGGGATCCCTCCGGAAGGTCTCGGAGTCGGGAAGATTGCCGAGTTGGCAGGGCTCGGGGAGGTGACGAGGATTCCCGGCTTCACCGGGATCAACGCGGGAGCGGACCTCGCCAAGCTCGCCGGCGCCGCGAGCGCGATGGGCGGAGTCAGTGAGGGAGCCGCCGATCGGCTGGCCAAAGCCGCGAGATCCGCGCTCAATGGCGAGGACGACGTGGACGGGGTTCCTGGCGACGATGAGGGCCTGGGTGTCGAGAACTAACCCGTCGACGGGCGCAGGTCCGGCACCTGCGCAACGAAGATTTGCGACCGGTCCGCGAGTTCCTTCCGGTCCGAGACGACGACCTCGAGGCATCCTCGAGGTCAACGGCCCTCCTCTAGACCGAGTCCGTAGTTTTCTTGTTAGTCCTCAGCCTGTTTCGTATTGGCGCATTTCAATTTTGAGGCCTGCGGTAGCGGCGATTCTGATGAGTCCGTCGAGGCGCTGACAAGCCCGTCAGCGAGAGGTTTGGCCTGATCGCTGATCATGGGCAGAATCTGCCCATGATCATCGTCCTCGACACCACCGTCGTCCTAAGTGACCCTGCGCTCCGGGCGCGGTTCTGGGATCAGCTCAAGATCGAGGCGAAACGCCATGGAGCGAGGGTCCTGGTTCCCGAGCTCGTGGTCCTCGAAGCAGTTGAGCACCACAACCGCGACATGCTGAGCGTTATCACGCACGCCGGGGGGCTCGGGAAGAAGCAGTCCCGTTTCACGGGCGTTGAGGAGGCCAGGGCTGCGGCCATCGAGGTGATCCGCGCACGAATCGCTGAATATGGTTCGGAGGTCCGAGCGTTTCTCGCCGGACTCGGCATCGAGGTCATCGACCCTCCGCCCATCGAGCACCTGATCGTGGCCCGCCGTGCCGTCCTCCTTCGCAAACCATTCGACAGCAACGAGAAGAAGGACGGCTACCGGGACACCCTCAACTGGCTCACCGTCCTCGACGTCGCGGAGACGAACCCGGGGCACGTCGTCTACTGGGTCAGCAACAACACCAGCGACTTTGGCAGCGGAGATGAGGACAACCGCGTGTTGCACGACGACCTCGTCGAGGATCTCTCCGAACGTGGCCTCAAGGAGCGCGTGTCGTGGCACGTTGACGTGCCGACCCTCCTGGCAGAGCTCGCAGAGCGGGAAGCGCCAGTGCCGAAGGAGAAGTGGTTCGAGGTCCTCAGCGCGGTATCAAAGTCTGACTTTCATGAACTCCTCACGAACTCGATCGACGGTTTGGAGCTCAACGCCGGGGCGCCAGGTGGGCACTTCCCGATCATCGAGTCATGCCGCGTTTTCGCAGTTGCGCGATTCGAGGAGTCCGAGTGGAACGGGCTTGCGGACACTGGTGCCGACGGATTTGTTGTCCGCTTCGAGGTCCCGGCGAACGTGGTCACCGAGTCAATCGAACGCAGGGGCGACGGCACCCGAATTGACATGGACCACCGAACCCTTCAGGTATCGGGCGTACTCGCCTTCGCGAAGGATGGAGCAATTAACGATCTGACCCTGTCCGACGTTGTCCTGGTCGAGAACGCTTCACTCGGCCTTCAGGCGGAGAAAGATCGACGAATCGAGCGGCTTGCGCAGCGACTTCGCGAAGGCCCGGACGTGTCGAACAACGACCGCCAGCGGCTGATTGACTCTGTCGCTGAATATCTTCTGGACCATCCAACTTCGGACGAGGTCGACCTCATCGCCAGAGCTGTCCAGTCACTGCCCGCGACCGATGCCACGTCCGGACCGTACAAGGACCCGGCACTCAGCCCCGCGCAGTTCAAGAATGCTCGAAGGATTGCTGATGAGGCGGCGACGCTCGGCATCCCGGCAGTGCGATTGAACCCCGATCTTGTTAAGCGGGCAAAAGAAGGCCAAAAGGTGTTGGAACGGATCGATCCGGCGGTGTTGCGCGAAGCTGAGAGACTGGGGCGAGAGCGACCGAGCTCGTCGTAGCCATCGGGGGATGGTGGGGATCTCGGGTTGTTAGTGGCCGCAGGTTTGCTCAGGTCTTGAAGAGGAGCTCGTGCCGTCTCCCGCTCGCGTGCTCATCCGCCAGCGAGAAGACTGGCGGGCACATTGTCACGATCGCTCAGGCTGGCCCGGATCTCTGGAGAACTCCGCTTCACCTCCCCATCGTTCGGGTGTAGCCGCGTGCGTGCATGTTCTGCAGGCGCGCGAGGCGGGTCGTGGCTTCGGGGACGTCCTGGGTGACCATCTGTCCGATGGAGATCCCCAGCCCGAGGGGCGATGTGACGTCGTCGATGAGTTCCTTGACGGTGTCGCGCCCCCAGTCCGCGGCGCGGGCGCCGTAGTTCTGGCCCCACGCGACCATCTGGTCCTCCCGGGTGACCGTCGCCATCGCGGACTGCCCCTCAGGGGTGGCCGCGTACGGGGCGGTGTTCGGGCTACGTAGTGATGCCTACGACGAGTTCTACCCCGCCGATGACCATGCCAGCGAAAGCCATCCCCAACCATCCTCGTCGCGACGGGCGGTCTGCTGAGTACCGATGATGCCGAAGACGAGGGCGGGAAGTGCGAGGACGAGAAGGGCGCAAAGGAGGGCGATGGCGGGCCGACGTGCCTGATCGCTTCTGCGCATGGGAACGGCGCGGAGGCGATTCACTCAGAGGGCGTTTGCGCCCTCCAGCCAGCGTTTCCGAAGTTCTGCCACGATTGAGGCCGCATCATCGCTTTGTTCGTCGGCCGGGTCTTCGAAGAACGGCAACCGGATCGTGTCCTGGCTGCCCCCAACTGCGAAGCTGACATTCCAAACGATCGTCGCACTGATTTCGTTCGATGTCCGGTCGTGCCAGGCGCTCTGCTTTTCGATAGCAATCGAGTCGATCGCGGAGATGGGTCTGATCCAAGCCGTTACCGGTGCTTCATACTCGGAGCTGTCTTGTCCGCCGAAGGTCCAGTGGCGCTTGTCGAACGTCGTGGATGCGTAGACCAACGTGCCCTTCGTCATCCACAGTGCGGCCCATTGTGTCCGATTGTCATCGAACTTGTACTCGACATAGGACTGTTCCGGGAGTTCTCCACCGGTGATGGCGAGCAGTGCAGATGTGAGTGCAACAGGTGCCTCGTTCGATCTAACGCTGACGTGCTTGATGCCACTTGTGTAGGCCTCATTTCCAAGACTGATCATGGACGAGAGATATCACGGGTTGAGGTCAAGTGGTGCGCGATTGTCAAGCCTGTCGGTTGATTGACTGATGGAAGGACGAAGGCGGAGAACACCCCTCCACGCGCCAAGGTCGCTCGGGCGCTACTGGTAGAGCTTCGCCCACTGCTGAATCGTCGGCTCCAAGAGCTCTGGGTAGAGTCGCTCGCGAGCGCCAGGGTCTCGGAGATTGATGGATTGGGCCTCGTAAAGCGCCACAGCGCACTCCGTGAGATTCACGGCTGCTGCGAAACCGTCTGCCAATAGTCCGAACAAGTCGCCGTCTCGTGTGTGGTCCGTCACCCACTGATACCCGTGGATGATGCCGGAACTCGTGGCGTACACGCGCTTGAATCCTGCGCTGAGGTCATTGGAGTCGAGTTCCCCGGAGTCGTGGGCTGGCACGTTCCCGTTGATCCACTCGGCAACAAGTCCCAGTGTCGTCCGCGATGAGCGAACCTTCTCGTGCTCGACAGTCTTCAGGAACTCGATTTCCTTTTGGAGGCCCCTAGTGGCCTCCCGGTAGTCCTTCGCTTCCTCGGTCGACGCCTTCACTGTTCCGGTGCTCAGGTGCCCGACCTCTTCGTTTGCGAACTTGAACTGCTGCGACTTGTCGTCAATCGTCATCCCGATTGCTCGTGCGCGTCGTCCTGACCTGTCGGGTGGGCTGAGAAGCCAGATCGCTTGCGATGACGACTCAAGCGCTGCTCTGATCAGCGACATGCACGATGCTGCGCTGAGGCTGGGGCGGTTCTCCTGGTCGGGCCGGGTGAGATTCTCCATCACGTTGAGGAAGAGATTGCCAGCGGACGACACGGTGTCTGTTGCGGCCATGATTGGCCACAGTGCTGCCAGTTGAACGGTTCTTCCGCCGAGGCTGCGCATCCAGTCTCGGTCGGCTAGTTCTAGCGGGCTACCATCGTCTGGGTTCTGGGGATTCAGGCCCCACGGCTTGAGAGCGGATGCGCGCTGAGCCCGTTGGGTGATGCGAATGATTCGCTCAGCGAACTTGATTGGATCACCTAGCAGGTCTGCGTTCACGGGCGTAGTTATACATGGCGCATCCGACACAACCCCCCCACCTGGCTGGCGTGGCGAGGTGGGGGCAATTTGTGCGTGAAAGGGGCCTACCGCGCCTCCATGCGCTGTCGTACGTCATCGGGTTTGAACCGCCACATGCGTCAGTTCGGCTGGAACCCTTCAGGATGATGCTGCTGTGAGGGTCGGCGCTGTGGTGTTGACCAGACGCAGGACTGCATGCATCTGCTCGGCGGTGAGAATCAAGTCGCAATTGGGTAGTTCGATGGTGAACAGACTCCCGGCCGTGGAGCGGTCGTACGAGACCGTAACTGGGCCGTCGACGGTGTTGGTCGTGTCGGTGGTCGCAGTGAAGTGGCCGATGGTGGGGCAGTAGTCGGTCGTGGTGATGCTCAAGGCAGTTCCGTTCTTGCGGTGGGTGGATCGAACCCGACAGATTCCTGATTGTCGAGTGTTGTTGCAGTGCAGTTGGTTTAGAGGGTCTATGAATGGAGCGGATGGCTCTGATTTGAGACGTTTGTGCAATGGATGGGCGGTGGACTTTAGGGCGCGGACACCTGGCGGTGGCAGAAGCTGTAACCCCACCCCGGAATTCCCACGAACCACCTCCCCGTATCGCGTCAGGCCAACGCCGACGGCCCGCCCACCTGAGATGGACGAGCTTCGGTGTCGGACCCGTACCTGTGGTGTGCACCCCTCAGGACGGGTGTCCCTGCCGGTGCAGGGCATGTAGAGCACCGGGTGCCGCTGGTTTGCGTCGGGCGGCACTGTGGACGACGAGCGGGCCTAGGGCTCACTCCGTACCCCCACGAAGCTGGTCGTGGAGGACGGGCAGAGTCCTAGGCGGCTGCGTCGAGGGCCTCCGCGAACGGGGTAGGAAAGTGCAGGGACAGGTGAACCAGCGCGATGCGCTGCTCGGCTGCGGGCAACTCGGTGAAGGTATCCCGGTCCACGCGATGAGTGCCGTCAGACCAGCGGGCGACGGCGTCGCTTCCGTCTTGCCAGGTCTCTACGGGGCGTTCGCCGTGGATGCCGTGCGCGGTGGCGATCAACCGGCAGAGAAGGTCGACTGCATCCTCGTGGTTGCCTGCGGTACCCATGACGACCGGAACCGGGTATGTGGATTCGATTGCGGCAGTGACGCAGTGGGTCGGCGAACGCTTGTCGGTCGCAGGCGGTACGTTGATGTCGGGCATGGGTGGGTGCTTCCGTTCGTGTCCCGACCCCCGTAGCGCTGTAACGCTGGCGGGGGTCACTCATTTGTGAGGGTGAACGGACACAAAGCCCCAGGTGAGGACACGCTCTTGCCCCATCCGGCCCCACGATGTGGGGCAAGAGGGCAACTTCAGAAGGTCAAAAATAGCTCTGACCTGGTCAAACTCGGTGCCCTCGGTGAGACTCGAACTCACACTGCACGGGTTTTGAATCCGTTTCCTCTGCCAATTGGGATACGAGGGCTGGCGGTTGTCCACTGTAGAAGATCGTGTCGACGGGTCAAGCACCGGTACCCTTCAATGGTGCGGCGCCTGACTCGGGCGAGGCTGACGACCGAGGGGGATTGGTGATGACGAACGCTCCGGCCGCGCAGGGTGACGGCGCCGTCGCCCGCCGAGTGGTGGTCGCCGAGGACGAGACCCTCATCCGGATGGACCTGGTGGAGATGCTCCGCGAGGAGGGCTACAACGTGGTCGGCGAGGCGGGCGACGGCCAGCGCGCGGTCGAGCTGGCGGAGACGCTCAGGCCGGACCTGGTGATCATGGACGTGAAGATGCCGCTGCGCGACGGGATCGATGCGGCCTCGGAGATCGCGTCCAAGCGCATTGCGCCGGTGGTGATCCTGACCGCCTTCAGTCAGCGCGAACTCGTCGAGCGGGCCCGCGATGCCGGCGCCATGGCCTATCTGGTCAAGCCCTTCTCGAAGGCGGATCTGGTGCCGGCCGTGGAGTTGGCCGCGAGCCGGTTCGCCGAGATCTCCGCGCTCGAGCGGGAGGTCGCGACGCTGGCCGATCGGCTGGAGTCGCGCAAGCTCATCGAGCGGGCCAAGGGTGCGCTGATGCGGTCGCAGTCGCTGAGCGAGCCGGAGGCGTTCAACTGGATCCAGCGGGCGGCGATGGACGGGCGGACCTCCATGAAGGCCGTCGCCCAGATCGTGATCGAGACGCTCGACTCGAAATAGCCCGCGACACGCAATGTAACCATTGCGCTAACGAAGTGTTTCGGGGCGATGATTCGCCCTTTCTGCATTGGGTGACGAAATTGTGCGGTCACCGCAAATTCAGCCTTCACCTGCGGTTTCTCCATTGTGGTGCCATTCTTGGTCGGTCGTATAGTTTGCCCGTCGAAATTGGGACGGCGCGGCGAACTACTTCAATGTGATGCACGGGCATTGCCGCACGGTTATGTTTTGTCCGGGCTGGCGGACGGCCCCTCCGGAATTGTCCGGGGCGCACAGATTTCGGAGGTGGGACGTGCACCGTCGTACAGCGAGAGGCGCGTTGATCGTTGGAGTCGCAGCAGCGCTAGCCGTCGCAGGCTGTAGCAGCAAGACGACCGACGGCGGATCGTCGGAAACCAGCGGGACGGGGGAGTCGAGCGCGCTCAGCATTCAGCCGGGGGTGCTGCTCGATTCGGCGGGCAACGAGGTCGCGAGCGCCGACGTCACCGACGCGGCCGATCCCGCGGGCAGCGGCAACGCCACCTGCTCGGGGGTCTCGCTTGCGATGGCGGGCGCGCTGACCGGCGCCAACGCCGCGCTCGGGCAGAACATCCTGTACGGGGCCAAGCTCGCCCTCGACAAGCACAACCAGGCCAATCCGAACTGCCAGGTCGAGATCGAGACCTTCGACACCGAGGGCGACCCGCAGAAGGCGACCCAGGTGGCGCCGAACATCGTGAGCAACGCGTCGATCGTCGGGCTGCTCGGACCGGCCTTCTCCGGCGAGACCAAGGCGACCGGCCCGATCTTCAACCAGAGCGGGCTGCCCTTCCTCACCGCGTCGGCCACCAATCCCACGCTGACCGAGAACGGCTGGACCACCTTCTTCCGGGGCCTCGGCAACGACAACAGCCAGGGTTCGGTCGTCGCCAAGTACCTCACCGGCACGCTCGGCGCGAAGAAGGTGTGCGTCGTGCAGGACGACTCCGACTACGGCGTCGGCCTGGCCCGGGTGGTGACCGAGACCCTCGGCGCCGCAGCGGATCCCGCCTGTTCGGCCAGCGTCAAGACCGGTCAGAAGGACTTCTCGGCCACCGTGTCCCAGATCAAGGGCGAGTCGCCCGACGCGGTCTGGTACTCGGGCTACTACGCCGAGGCGGCGCCGTTCGTGACCCAGCTTCGCGAGGGCGGGGTGACCGCGACCTTCTCCTCCGGTGACGGCACCAACGATCCCGAGTTCGTGAAGCAGGCAGGAGAATCCGCGAACGGCGCGATCCTCACCTGCCCCTGCGTCCCGGCGCCTGCCGCGCTGGCGAAGCAGTACGAGGAGCTCAACGGCCAGGCGCCGGGTGTCTACTCGGTCGAGGGCTACGACCTGACCACGATCATGCTCAAGGCCATCGACTCCGGGGTGAAGGACCGCGCCGGAATGCTGGAGTTCGTCAAGAACTACGACGGGCAGGGTGTCGGCAAGAAGTACCAGTGGAACGACAAGGGTGAGCTGTCCAACGCCCTGATCCAGATTTACAAGGTCAACTGACAGAACGGATCTCGCAGCCGGGTGCCTGCTCCAGTGCAGGCCCCGGCTGCGTCGTCGGGGCGCGGTAGCGCCTCCCGACCTTGAAAGTGACTTCGATGATCGCGACTTCCCTCGCCGACTCGGCAACCCTCTACGCGGGCAATATCGACTTCAACATCGAGGGGCTCAGGACGAGCTTCTGGCAACTGACCATCGACGGGCTGAGCTACGGCGCCATCTACGCACTCGTGGCGATCGGTTACACGCTGGTCTACGGCGTGCTGCGGCTGATCAACTTCGCGCACTCCGAGATTTTCATGCTCGGCATGTTCGGTCAGTACGTGGCGCTGGAGCTGCTCGGCTTCACTCCGAGCGGCAACGCGTACAACGAGGGCGTCGTCATGACGGTCGTGTTCCTCGGCCTGGCCATGCTGTTCGGGATGGCGGTCTCGGGCGGCGCCGCGGTCGGGCTCGAACGCGTGGCCTATCGGCCGCTGCGCAAACGCGGTGCGAAGCCGCTCACCTTCCTCATCACCGCGATCGGAATGTCGTTCGTGCTGCAGGAATTCGTGCACTACGTGCTTCCCGAGATCTGGCCGGGGCTCGGCGGCACCAATGCGCAGCAGCCCATCAAACTGGTCCAGCCGGTGGAGGTGTTCAGCATCTTCGGCGCCTCGGTGAGCAACGTGACGATCGTGATCATCGTGGCCGCGATGCTGCTCACCCTGATCACCGACATGATCATCAACAGGACCAAGTTCGGCCGGGGGATCCGGGCGGTGGCCCAGGACCCCGACACCGCGACGCTGATGGGGATCTCGCGCGAGCGCGTGATCATGCTGACCTTCCTGCTCGGCGGCATCCTTGCGGGTGCCGCGGCGCTGCTGTACACCCTGAAGATCCCGTCCGGGATCATCTTCAACGGCGGCTTCATCCTCGGGATCAAGGCCTTCTCCGCGGCGGTGTTGGGCGGTATCGGCAACCTCCGCGGGGCCCTGCTCGGCGGCCTGCTGCTCGGGGTCATGGAGAACTACGGCCAGGTGGTGTTCGGCTCCGAGTGGCGCGACGTGGTCGCGTTCGTGCTGCTGGTCGTCGTGCTGATGTTCAGGCCCACCGGGATCCTCGGTGAGAGCCTGGGAAGGGCGCGGGTATGAGTACGGAGAATCCGGCTGCGGCGCAGCCCGACCCGACCGAGCTACTCAAGGGTCAGCAACCCGAGAAACACGGTGTCGGCGACGCGATCCGGAGCTGGTGGAACGGCCTGGCCCGGCCGATGCAGTGGCTCGTCGGGGTCCCGGTGATCGCCCTGATCGCGATCCTGCCGGTCTGGCGGCCGCCGATCCTGGACACGCCGGGCACCGACTTCGGCGGGGTGATGGCCCAGTTCGCGATGTACGCGCTCATCGCCATCGGCCTCAACGTGGTCGTCGGCCAGGCCGGCCTCCTCGACCTCGGCTACGTCGGCTTCTACGCCGTCGGCGCGTACACCGTCGCGCTGCTCACCAGCCCGAACAGTCCGTGGAACAAGATGACCGAGAGCGGATTCTTCTCGGAGGACTGGGCGTGGCTGTCCTGCCTGCCGATCGCGGTGGCCATCACCGCGTTCACCGGGCTGATACTCGGCACCCCGACGCTACGACTGCGGGGCGACTACCTGGCCATCGTCACCCTCGGCTTCGGTGAGATCGTCCGGCTGCTGGCCGACAACCTCACCGACGTCACCAACGGCGGTCAGGGGCTCTCCCAGATCGCGTACCCGCACCTCGGCGAGACCGAGGACAAGCCGTACGGGGTGTTCTCGGCGGGCAACACCGGCGGCAACCTGAACTCCGGCGTGTGGTGGTTCTGGGTCGGCATGGTGATGGTGATCATCGCGCTGCTGCTGGTCGGCAACCTCGAGCGCAGCCGGGTCGGCCGCGCCTGGGTCGCGATCCGGGAGGACGAGGACGCCGCCGAGATCATGGGCGTGCCGACCTTCAAGTTCAAACTGTGGGCGTTCACGATCGGCGCCTCGATCGGCGGCCTGTCCGGTGCGCTCTACGCCGGGCAGGTGCAGTTCATCAACCCGACCGGGTTCAACGTCATCAACTCGATGCTCTTCCTGTGTGCGGTGGTCATCGGTGGTCAGGGCAACAAGCTCGGCGTCATCGTCGGCGCGTTCATCATCGTGTACCTGCCGAACAGGGCGATGTCGATCGAGATCGGCGGGCAGTCGCTCGGCGACTACAAGTACCTGTTCTTCGGCCTGGCGCTGGTGGTGCTGATGATCTTCCGCCCGCAGGGACTCTTCCCGGCGCGGCAGAAACTGCTGGCCTACGGCAGGCAGATCTACCAGGCTGTACGTAGACCCAGCGACGCGCCGGGCAATGGTCCGGCGCCGAGCGGAGCAACGACGGAGGTCGGCGGATGACGGCGGGACCGGGAGCGGGCGACGCGATGTTCGACAACGAGGACATGGCCGCGAACCTCGCGCCCGAGGTGGATGTGCCGACCGCGGGTGTGGTCGACGTCGCGGCCATCGACCCGGCGCTCGCCGACCCCGACGCGGTCGCCGAGGCGGTGGCTCCACAGCGGGAGATCGAGACCGCCGAGGGTCAGGCGCTGCTGAAAACGGAGGGCCTGACCGTGCGTTTCGGCGGGCTCGTCGCGCTCGACGACGTGTCCTTCGAGATCCGGCGCGGCGAGATCCTCGGCCTGATCGGGCCCAACGGCGCAGGCAAGACCACCTGTTTCAACGCCATCACCGGTGTGTACAAGCCGTCGGCGGGACGGGTGATGTTCGACGGTGAGCCGCTGGCCAAGACGAAGCGCAACGAGATCACGCGGCTCGGTATCGCCCGAACTTTCCAGAACATCCGGCTCTTCGGCGAGATGACCGCGCTCGAGAACGTGGTGGTCGGCACCGATGCCCGGCACCGCACCTCGGTTCCAGGCGCGATCTTCCGGACCCGGCGTCACCGCCGCGAGGAGCGTGACGCCGTGGCCCGCGGGATGGCGCTGCTGGAGTTCGTCGGCATCGCGCCCCGCGCGGTCGAGAAGGCGAAGAACCTCTCGTACGGCGACCAGCGGCGGCTGGAGATCGCCAGGGCGCTGGCCACCGAGCCCAAGCTCTTGTGCCTCGACGAGCCCGCCGCCGGGTTCAACCCGAGCGAGAAGTCCGCCTTGATGGACCTGATCCGCAAGATCCGGGACGACGGCTTCACGGTGCTGCTGATCGAGCACGACATGCGCCTGGTGATGGGCGTGACCGATCGCATCGTGGTCCTCGAGTTCGGCAAGAAGATCGCCGACGACCTGCCCGCCGCGATCCGCGAGAACCCGGCCGTGATCGCTGCCTACCTGGGGGTGCCCGACGATGCCATCGCATAGGAAGACCGACGAGGCCGGCCAGGCCGGTTCGGTCGCGACCGCCGAGGGACCGCTGCTGGAGGTGACCGACGTCGCGGTGAGCTACGGGCGCATCCAGGCGTTGCACGGGGTCTCGCTGCGCGTCGACCGCGGTGAGCTGGTGACCCTGCTCGGCGCGAACGGAGCGGGCAAGTCCACCACCATGCGGGCGTTGTCCGGGCTGCTGCCGCTCACCCACGGCCGCATTGTGTTCGACGGCAGGGACATCACCCATGTGAAGGCGCACGAGCGGGTGAAGATGGGCATGGTGCAGGCGCCCGAGGGACGCGGCGTGTTTCCCGGGATGACCGTGCAGGAGAACCTCGACATGGGTTGCTATGCACGCAAATTCGAAACGAAGGCCGCGTACTCGGAGCGCCTGGAGTGGGTGTTCGAGCTGTTTCCAAGGCTCGAGGAGCGCCGCACGCAGGTCGGCGGGACCATGTCCGGCGGCGAGCAGCAGATGCTGGCCATCGGTCGCTCGCTCATGTCGCGGCCGCGCCTGCTGATGCTGGACGAACCGTCGATGGGGTTGGCGCCCATGGTGATCCAGCAGATCTTCCGGATCATCGCGGAGATCAACGCGCAGGGCACCACGATCCTGCTGGTCGAGCAGAACGCGCAGCAGGCGCTCACCCGGACCGATCGGGCCTACATCCTGGAGACCGGCGAGGTGACCAAGACCGGGACCGGCAAGGAGCTGCTCGCCGATCCGGCGATCAAGCGCGCCTACCTCGGGGTGGGGTAGCGGTGGTCGGGGTGGTTCTCGGGTGTCGGTCCTCGTCCCTAGACTCAGTGCGGTGAGCCCAGCAACCGATCAACGGTCCTCCGCCCGCCCCGACGGCGCCGCAACCGCCGACAAGCCGACGTTGTTGCTGCTCGACGGCCATTCCCTGGCCTATCGGGCGTTCTTCGCGCTGCCTGCCGAGAACTTCAAGACGCACAGCGGGCAGACCACCAACGCGGTGTACGGGTTCACCTCGATGCTGATCAACCTGCTGCGCGACGAGCAGCCGACGCACGTGGCTGCCGCGTTCGACGTCTCCCGGCAGACCTTCCGCGCGGAGGCCTTCCCGGAGTACAAAGCGAACCGCAGCAAGACCCCGGACGAGTTCAAGGGGCAGGTGGAGATCACCAAGGACGTGCTCGGCGCGCTCGGTATCCCGGTGATGGCCGAGGCCGGGTTCGAGGCCGACGACATCATCGCCACCCTCACCACACAGGCCACCGAGCTGGGCTACCGGGTGCTGGTGTGCACCGGTGACCGGGACGCCCTGCAGCTGGTCACCCCCGACGTCACCGTCCTCTACCCGAAGAAGGGCGTCTCCGAGCTCACCCGGTTCACGCCCGAGGAGGTCGAGGCCAAGTACGGCCTGACCCCGAGCCAGTACCCGGACTACGCGGCCCTGCGCGGCGACCCGAGCGACAACCTGCCCGGCATCCCCGGCGTCGGCGAGAAGACCGCGGCGAAGTGGATCCGGGAGTACGGCTCGTTCGACGAGCTGGTGCTGCACGTGGACAAGGTCAAGGGCAAGGTGGGCGACTCGCTGCGCGAGAACCTGAACAGTGTGATCCTCAACCGCCGCCTCACCGAGATGGTCCGCGACGTGCCGCTGCCGTACACGCCGGACCAGCTGGTGCTGGCGCCGTGGGACCGGGACCGGATCCACATGCTGTTCGACGATCTCGAGTTCCGGGTGCTGCGGGACCGGTTGTTCGACACCCTCTCCTCCGCCGAACCCGAGGCAGAGGAGGGCTTCGAGGTGCGCGGCGGTGCGCTGGCGCCGGGTGAGGTGGCGGACTGGCTGGCCGAGCACGCCCGCACCGGGCAGCGGCACGGGCTGTCGGTGGTCGGTTCGAAGCACCCCTATGGCGGCGACGCGAGCGCGATCGCGATCGCGGCCTCGGACGGCGAGGGTGCGTACATCGTCACCGCTACCGCGAGCCCCGAGGACGAGAAGGCGCTCGGCGCTTGGCTTTCCGACGCGAGCGAGCCGAAGGCGCTGCACGAGGCCAAGGTGGCGATGCACGCCCTCCGCGGTCGCGGTTGGGTGCTGGGCGGGCTGACCAGCGACACCGCGCTCGCGGCGTACCTGGTCCGGCCGGGGCAGCGCAGCTTCAACCTCGACGACCTGTCCCTGCGGTACCTCAAGCGCGAGCTGCGGGTCGAGGACTCGGGTGAGGGCCAGCTCTCGCTGCTCGACGAGGAAGACCAGGCCGACGCGGCCGTCGCCGAGGGGGAGATCCTGCGGGCAAGGGCGGTGGTGGATCTAGCTGCGGCGCTGGACACCGAGCTCGCCGACATCGAGTCGGCCGGGCTGCTCACGGAGATGGAGCTGCCACTGCTCGGCGTGCTCGCGGACATCGAGTACACCGGCATCGCTGTCGACACCGCGCACCTGCACGACCTGCAGAGTCGCTTCGCCGACGCCATCAGCCTGGCCGCCGACGCGGCCTACGAGGTGATCGGCAAGCAGATCAACCTCGGCTCGCCGAAGCAGCTGCAGGTGGTCCTGTTCGAGGACCTCGACATGCCGAAGACGAAGAAGACCAAGACCGGGTACACCACCGACGCGGCCGCGCTCGAGGCGTTGTTCGAGAAGACCGAGCACCCCTTCCTCGAGCACCTGCTCGCGCACCGTGACGCCACCCGGCTCAAGGTGACCGTCGACGGGCTGCTCAAGTCCGTCGCGGAGGACGCTCGGATCCACACCACCTTCAACCAGACGGTGGCCGCCACCGGCAGGCTCTCGTCCACCGAGCCCAACCTGCAGAACATCCCCGTGCGCACCGACGCCGGCCGCGAGATCCGGGACGGCTTCGTCGTCGGGGCGGGCTACGACTATCTGCTGACCGCCGACTACAGCCAGATCGAGATGCGGATCATGGCGCACCTGTCCGGGGACGAGGGCCTGATCGAGGCGTTCAACACCGGCGAGGACCTGCACAGCTTCGTGGGTTCGCGTGCGTTCGGGGTGCCGATCGAGGAGGTCACGCCCGAGCTGCGCCGCCGGGTGAAGGCGATGTCCTACGGACTCGCGTACGGCCTGAGCGCGTTCGGCCTCGCCTCGCAGCTGAAGATCTCCACGGAGGAGGCGAAGGGGCAGATGGACGCCTACTTCGCCCGGTTCGGCGGGGTCCGCGACTACCTTCGCGAGGTCGTCGAGCAGGCTCGCAAGGACGGCTACACCTCCACCCTGTTCGGCAGGCGCCGGTACCTGCCGGACCTGAACAGCGACAACCGTCAGCGTCGTGAGGTGGCCGAGCGGGCTGCGCTCAACGCGCCGATCCAGGGCACCGCCGCCGACATCATCAAGGTCGCGATGATCGACGTGCAGAAGGCTCTCGCCGAGTCGGGGCTGCGCTCGCGGATGCTGCTGCAGGTCCACGACGAGCTGGTGCTCGAGGTGGTCGAGTCAGAGCGCGAGCAGATCGAGGCGCTGGTCCGGGAGAAGATGGCGGGCGCCATCGAACTCTCTGTCCCGCTGGAGGTCTCGGTGGGTACCGGTCGCAGCTGGGACGCGGCGGCGCACTAGCGGCAGGGTTCGTGGTGGCGCATGTGGTCATCGGCGGCCGCATGCGTCTGCGAAGCGGGTGACGTATCTCCGCTGCCAGGGCGTCTCCACCGCGTGGGAATCGAAATGCCTGCGCACGAAGGCGACCGCTTCGTCGGCGGGGACCCCGTCGAGCACCGCGATGCAGGCGAGTGCGGTGCCGGTGCGGCCTCTGCCGCCGCCGCAGGCGACCTCCACCCGCTGCGTTCGGGCGCGTTCCCACGCTTCGCGCATGGCGTCCCCGGCGTCGGCCCGATCGCCCGGCAGCCGGAAATCCGGCCACCGGACCCAACGCGACTCCCAATTGTGGGTGGGTGGGGGACTGCCGAGCAGGTAGAGGCCGAACTCGGGACGAGCGCCGTCCGGCAGGGGCCTCCGTAGCGCGCGTCCCCGCACGAGGCGTGTCGACGGAAGTCGCAGCACCCCCGATTCTGCTGTGTCCCATGGCAGGTCCATGGTTGGCAAGTTACTCGGGTCACGTGGGGGTGCGCGGCGATGCTGTGGAAGCATCGCGGTATGAGCGTTCTGGTCTGCTTCCACGCCCACCCCGACGACGAGGTGTTCATCACCGGCGGAGTCATGCGTCAGGCTGCCGACGCCGGCCATCGCGTCGTCGTCGTCACCGCGACCGACGGTGCCCTCGGCGAGGTCCCGGAGGGACTGCTCGCGGAGGGGGAGTCGCTGGCCGATCGCAGGCGCAGGGAACTGGAGGAGTCCACCAGCGTGCTCGGCGCGCATCGGGTGGAGCTGCTCCACTACGCCGACTCGGGGATGGCGGGCACACCCGAGAACGCGAACCCGGCGGCGTTCTGCAACGCCGACGTCGAGGAGGCCGCGGCGCGCCTGGCCGCGATCCTCGTCGAGGAGTCCGCCGACGTGGTCACCGTGTACGACCCCAACGGCGGCTATGGGCACCCGGACCATGTCCAGGTGCACCACGTGGGCGTGCGAGCGGCGGAGATCGCCGGGGTGCCGCACGTCTACGAGGCGGCCGTCAGCCGGGATCACATCCGCAGGCTGATGGCGGCCAACCCGGAGTGGTCGGAGGACGCCCAGCCGCCGGACCTCGACACCTTCGGCCTGCCGGAGGAGGACATCACCACCGTGGTGGACGTGACCGGGGCGATGGGCGCCAAGCGGGCGGCGATGCACGCGCACGCGACGCAGGTCGGCGACTTCGGGCCGTTCCTGCAGATGCCGGAGGAGCAGCTGCGGGCCGCGTTCGGTCAGGAGTGGTTCCGGCGCCGGGGTGCCCCCGCGGGGCTGGCGGAGACGGCCCTACCGCTCTGACGCGGCCCGCGGGCGGTCACTCCTGAGCGGCCGCGACCTGCTCGCGGACCTTGTCCATGTCCAGCGCCCGGACCTGGGTCACCAGATCTTCGAGCGCCGCGGGCGGGAGTGCGCCGGGCTGCGAGAAGACCAGGATGCCCTCACGGAAGGCCATGATCGTCGGGATCGATCGGATGTTGGCCGCGGCCGCGAGTCCCTGCTCGGCCTCGGTGTCCACCTTCGCGTGCACCACGTCGGGATGCTGCTCGGCCGAGGCCTCGAAGGTCGGGGCGAAGTTGCGGCACGGTCCGCACCACGACGCCCAGAAGTCGACGAGGACGACATCGTTCCCGCCGATGACTTCGTCGAAGTTCTGCTGGGTCAGGGTCTGCGTGGGCATCTGAATCCTCTCGTCAATGCGTATCGACCGGGTTCAACGCGGCCGAGTGTCCGATTCTTCCCGCCCGGGGCGTGCCCGCGTGCGGGAACCCGGCTCAGGCGATGAGCCATTCCCGCTTGGCCTCGCCGTCCCACCGTCTGATCGAGACCACGTGTCCGGTCAGATGGGTGGCCGAGACGGCGCAGATCGCGGTCCCGATCTGCTCGGGGAGCACCCGTCTTGCCAGCGTGACGTGCGGCGTCCAGTCGCCGGGGTGGGTGTGCGCGGGGATCCCCTCGCTGTGGCGCATCAGGCGGAAGACGGTCCGCTGCAGCGACAGCAGACCGGCCGTCGGGACGACCAGGTGTGCCAGCGTCTTTCGATGACCGCCGAACACGACCAGGCCGCCGAGCGTGACCTGGAGGGCGGGTGCGAGCAGTCCACGCTGCAGCTCGAGGTCGGTCTCTGGGTCGATGTGCTGGGCCACCGCGAGCGTGATGTGCGGGCGGTTCGAGACCTGCCGGACAGCGTCCTGCCCGCGGATCCCGGTTCCGGAGACCTGGCGCCACTCCCGGCGCACCGCGGCGTCGAGGCGGTCGTCGAGCAACAACTCCACGGACTGCACCATGGTGAGCAATGATTGTCGGGTGAACCCGACGAGCGCAACGACATCGGAGCAGGCCCGGCAGGCGACATCGGAGCCGACCCGCTTGGGCCTGCTGGTCGGAGACGGGATCGGCCACGAGATCGTGCCGGCGGCTCAGCGGATCGCGGACGCCGCCGTCGCGGCCGTTGGCGGCACGCCGGTGACATGGGTGCCCCTGGATGTCGGCCTCGACGCCATCGGCGAGCACGGCACGCCGATGCCGGAGTCGACCCTGGTGGCGCTCGCCGACCTCGACGGCTGGGTGCTCGGCCCGCACGACAGCGCCTCCTATCCGGATCCCTTCCGCGGTCAGTTGACTCCCGGCGGAACCATCCGCAAGCGATTCGACCTGTTCGCCAACATCAGGCCCGCACGTGCCTTTGCCGGGGTGCGGGCGGTGTCGCCCGAGATGGACCTGGTGATCGTCCGCGAGAACACCGAGGGCTTCTACGCGGACCGCAACATGTTCACCGGCAGTGGCGAGTTCATGCCGACACCCGATGTGGCGATGGCGGTCGGCGTGGTCACCAGGCGGGCCAGCGAACGGATCGCCCGCGCCGCCTTCGAGCTCGCCTCCAGGCGCCGCGGCCGGGTCACGGTGGTGCACAAGGCGAATGTGCTCGCGCTGACCACCGGACTCTTTCGCGATGTGTGTCACGAGATCGGGACGCAGTATCCGGGCGTCGAGGTGCGAAACGAACACGTCGACGCGATGGCGGCACATCTGGTGCGGCGGGGCGAGGACTTCGATGTGGTGGTCACCGAGAACATGTTCGGCGACATCCTCTCGGATCTGGCCGGGGAGCTGTCCGGTTCGCTCGGCACCGCGCCCTCGCTCAACGCGTCCGAGACCAAGGCGATGGCGCAGGCGGCCCACGGGGCCGCTCCGGACATCGCGGGCCGCAACCGCGCCAATCCGACCGCGATGATCCTCTCGACAGCCATGCTCTTCGACTGGTTGAGCACCCGCGGCGGTGACCCCGCGCTCGGTCGGGCCGCGGAGCGGATCCAGTCGGCGGTGGCGAACACCCTCCAGGCCGGGGTCGCGACCGCGGACCTCGGCGGGCTGGCGTCGACAGCGGAATTCGCCGAGACCGTGACCGCCAGGGTGGTCCGGCGCTGATCGCGGCCGTCGGGTGACGGCGGCGGCCCGACCTTTCGTCCGGTTGGCCCCCGACCCAGTACTCTTTCCTCGTGATTCCTCGACCCGACTCGTGTTCCGCGGCGCCCGTTCGGGCCGGTCGCCGAGCACGTAGGCGCACCAGGGGTGTCGGTGCGGTCGTCGGGGCAACGCTCCTCGCGCTGGTGCTGTCCTCGTGCGTGACCAACAACGAGGGACTGATCCCGGTCGCGGACGATGTGCATGTCGACAAGGTCGACGAGATCGCCGCGGACCTGCCGCGCGAGGTTGCCGCGTCCGGCCGGCTGATCGTCGGAACGAATGTGCCGTACGCGCCCAACGAGTTCAAGGACGAGGCGGGAAAGATCGTCGGTTTCGACGTGGACCTGCTGAATGCCGTCGGCAAGGTCCTCGGACTCACGGTCGACTACAAACAGGCGGATTTCGACAAGATCATCCCCGCGGTGCAGGCGGGCACCTACACCATGGGCATGTCCTCCTTCACCGACTCGAAGGAGCGCGAGGAGGCGGTCGACTTCGTCACCTACTACCGCGCGGGCATCCAGTGGGCGCAGCGGACCGGCGAGCCGGTGGACCCGAACAACGCCTGCGGGCTCCGGGTCGGCGTGCAGACCACGACCACAGAGGACATCGACGAGGTGCCCGCGAAGAGCGAGGCCTGCGTGGCCGCGGGCAGGCCGCCGATCAAGAAGGTGAAGTTCGACAGCCAGGACGACGTCGCGAACGCGTTGATCCTCGGGCGGGTGGACGCCCTCTCCGCCGACTCGCCGGTGACCGCATACGCGATCAAGCGCAGCGGTGGCCGGCTGGAGGCGGCCGGTGAGGTGTTCGACTCGGCGCCGTACGGTTGGCCGCTCGTCAAGGGATCGCCCCTTGCGCCCGTGTTGCAGCGGGCCATGCAGCACCTCATCGACGGCGGCCAGTACCAACAGATCGCGGACAACTGGGGCGTCGGATCGGGAACGATCACGCAGTCGCAGATCAACGGCGCGGCCGGCTGAGCCGGGAAAGGTGGACACCGATGCCAGCAGTGAGTGAGAGCGCCGATCCCACGACGGGGGGTTCGGCGGAACCGGAGGCGATCAAGGCGATACCGCTGCGCAGGCCAGGCCGTTGGATCGCCGCGATCGTCGTCGTGACCCTGCTCGGGCTGTTCGTGTACGGCGCAGCCACCAACCCCGCGTTCGGTTGGGATGTCTACGGCCAGTACCTGTTCGACCGACGGATCTCCGAGGCGGCGTGGAAGACCATCCAGCTGACGGTGCTGTCGATGGCGCTCGCGGTGGTGCTCGGCGTCCTGCTCGCGGTGATGCGGCTGTCCCCGAACCCGGTGCTGCGCACAGCTGCGTGGGGCTACCTGTGGGTGTTCCGGGGCACCCCGGTGTACGTGCAGCTGGTGCTCTGGGGCCTGTTCCCGTCCATCTACAAGACACTGGACCTGGGCATCCCGTTCGTGCACCAGTTCGTGCACATCGACGTGCAGGGCATCGAGGCCGCGTTCCTGTTCGCGATCATCGGGCTCGGGCTGAACGAGGCCGCGTACATGGCGGAGATCGTCCGGGCGGGCGTCGGCTCGGTCAGCGAGGGCCAGACCGAGGCGTCCACCGCGCTGGGCATGTCGTGGTCGCAGACGATGCGCCGGACGGTGCTGCCGCAGGCGATGCGGGTTATCATCCCGCCGACCGGCAACGAGCTGATCAGCATGCTCAAGACCACCTCGCTGGTCATCGCAGTGCCATACAGCCTCGAGCTCTTTGGCCGCCAGCGGGACATCGCGGCCGTGAACTTCCAGCCGATCCCGCTGCTGCTGGTGGCCGCGACCTGGTACCTGGCGATCACCAGCGTGCTGATGGTCGGCCAGTTCTACCTCGAGCGGTACTACTCGCGGGGGATCTCACGCACGCTGACCGCGCGTCAGCTGGAGGCGCTCGCCGACGCCCAGGGCAAGCCGGTCACGATCATGCCTGCGCCCGACACCCTGCCCGACACGCCTGGAGGCGAACGACGATGACCCCGATGGTGAAGGCGGACCGGGTCTGCAAGAACTACGGCGCCCTCAAGGTGCTGCGAGGAGTCTCCCTCGAGATCGAACGCGGCCAGGTGCTGTGCCTTGTCGGGCCTTCCGGGTCCGGGAAGTCCACCTTCCTGCGCTGCATCAACCACCTCGAGCAGGTCAATGCAGGCAGGCTCTACGTCGACGGCGACCTGGTCGGGTACTCCGAGCGCGGCGGCAAGCTCTACGAGCTGCATCCGCGGGCCGCGGCGCGGCAGCGCAGGGACATCGGCATGGTGTTCCAGCACTTCAACCTCTTCCCGCACCGCACCGCGCTCGAGAACATCATCGAGGCGCCGATGCAGGTGAAGAAGGTCCGCAAGAAGGACGCCGTCGAACGCGCCCGCGACCTTCTCGACCAGGTCGGGTTGAGCGAGAAGGCGGACGCCTATCCCGCGCAGCTCTCCGGCGGCCAGCAGCAGCGGGTGGCGATCGCGCGGGCACTGGCGATGGACCCGAAGCTGATGCTGTTCGACGAGCCGACCTCCGCGCTCGATCCGGAGCTGGTGGGGGAGGTCCTCGGGGTGATGAAGAACCTCGCCAAGGAGGGCATGACCATGGTCGTGGTGACCCACGAGATGGGTTTCGCCCGCGAGGTCGCCGACGAGCTGGTGTTCATGGACGGTGGTGTGGTCGTGGAGTCCGGCAACCCGAGGGAGCTGCTCGCCAACCCGCAGCACGATCGGACCAAGCTGTTCCTGTCCAAGCTGCTCTGACCAAGACTGCTATCGTAGTGATATCACTTCGATAGCAAAGGTGGGGACATGGAGCGTCGGGCGTTTCGGTTGAACGGGTTCGCGGTGCTGCTCGGGCTCGTGGTGCTCGCGGCGGTGGCCGCGGCGGCCGCGTTCGCGGGTACCGCGGGGGTGGTGGCGGCGATCGTGCTCGCGGTAGTGGTCGTGCTCCTGGCGACCGGGTTCACCGTGATCAACCCGAACGAGGCCAAGGTCGTCCAGTTCTTCGGTCGCTATGTCGGCTCGGTCGCCGATGCGGGCTTCCAGTGGGTCCTCCCGCTGACCACCAAGCGACGGGTCACCCTGCGGGTGCGCAACTTCGAGACCTCCAAACTGAAGGTCAACGACGCGGCGGGCAATCCGGTCGAGATCGCCGCCGTGGTCGTCTACAAGGTCGTCGACAGCGGCAAGGCGACCTTCGCGGTCGACGACTACGAGGAGTACGTCGCGATCCAGTCCGAGGCGGCGGTCCGGCACCTGGCCACCACGCATCCCTACGACTCGGACCAGACGCAGGGCACGAGCCTGCGCGACGGCACCGAGGTGGCCGCCGAGCTCACCGCCGAGCTCAGGGACCGGACCGACCTGGCAGGCGTCGAGGTGATCGAGGCCCGCATCACCCATCTCGCCTACGCGCCGGAGATCGCGCAGGCGATGCTGGTGCGTCAGCAGGCGGCCCAGGTGGTCGCGGCCCGCACAATGATCGTCGAGGGCGCCGTCGGGATGGTCGGCCTCGCGCTCGATCGCCTCCGCGAGCAGGGCGTCGTCGAGCTCGACGAGGAACGCAAGGCGAACATGGTGTCCAACTTGCTGGTGGTCCTGTGCGGCGACAAGGCCACCCAGCCCATCGTCAACGCGGGCTCGCTGTACTCCTGATCTCATGGCCGAACGCAAGAAGGTGCTGCTGCGGCTGGACCCCGCCGTCTACGACGCCATCGCCAAGTGGGCGGCCGACGACCTGCGCAGCGTCAATGCGCAACTGGAGTACGCGCTGCGGCGGGCGCTCGACGAGGCAGGCCGCAGGCCCCGCGACCCCGACTGACCCGCGCGAGGTCAGTCGGGCTTGCGGCTGACGAAGATCGCGGTGCCGGGGAAGATCTGGCCGCGCAACGGGCTCCACTGACCCCATTCGCGGTCCAGCCACTCCGGCCAGTCGGGTTCGACGATGTCGCGCACCTCGAGGCCGGCTGCGACGAGCTCGCGCACCCGGTCGCCGATCGTGCGGTGGTGTTCCACGTAGGTCGGCGTGCCGTCGTCGTCGACCTCCACATAGGGCGTCCGGTCGAAGTACGGCATCGTCGCGGTGAGGCCATTCGGCCCTGGGTCGTCGGGAAAGATCCAGCGGATCGGGTGGTTCACCGCGAACACCCACAGCCCGCCGGGGCGCAGCACCCGGGCCACCTCGCGCATGACCAGCGCGGAATCCGCGACGAACGGGACCGCGCCGAAGGCGGAGCAGGCGATGTCGAAGCTCTGGTCCGCGAACGGCAGCGACTCCGCGCCCGCCTGGACCAGCGGCACCCGCGGACCGCCCTTGGTTATCGCCTCGAGGCCGCGCGTGAGCATGCCCATCGACAGGTCGAGCCCGACCGCCCGAGCACCCTGGCCTGCGAGCCAGCGTGCGCAGGGCGCCGAGCCGCAGCCGATCTCGAGGACGTCCCGGCCCGCGACGTCGCCGAGCAGGTGGACATCGCCCTCGTGCAGGCCCTCCGGGCACCAGACGAACTCACCCGCGGCGGAGTCCACGCCGAGGAAGTCGCCGTGCGTGCGGTGGTAGTCCGCGGCATCGGCATCCCACCAGGCGCGACTCGCGCGCTCGCTGTCGGCCGAGTCGAGGCGGTCGCGGCTCACGCCGCTGGTGCCGAGGATCGAATTCGCCGCGCCGTGACGCTCGGCCGGATCGGTCGGCGGTGTGATCTCTGTTGCGTCATTCGTCGACCCCGGCATGGGCTCAACTTTAGGGGCTTCCCGTCGGCGTCGGTGCATCCGGGTTTGCCCAGCTCGCCACAGGTCGCGTACCCTAATCCACGCGAGTGTCTGCCGTACGGTGCCGGATTCGGCGCGGCGGTGGGGATTCGCGAGTCCGACAGAACATCATCAACCGACTACCCAACCGTCCGGAGCAACTCAACACATGCCCTCCACAACCGCCACCTCGCCGCAGGTAGCCATCAACGACATTGGCTCCGCCGAGGATTTCCTCGCCGCCATCGATGCCACGATCAAGTACTTCAACGATGGCGACATCGTCGAAGGAACCATCGTCAAGGTCGACCGCGACGAGGTCCTGCTCGACATCGGTTACAAGACCGAAGGCGTCATCCCTTCCCGCGAGCTCTCGATCAAGCACGACGTCGACCCCAATGAGGTCGTTTCCGTCGGCGACGCAGTCGAGGCTCTTGTTCTCACCAAGGAGGACAAGGAAGGTCGACTGATCCTGTCGAAGAAGCGCGCACAGTACGAGCGCGCCTGGGGCACCATCGAGGAGCTCAAGGAGAAGGACGAGGCCGTCAAGGGCACCGTCATCGAGGTCGTCAAGGGCGGCCTGATCCTCGACATCGGTCTCCGTGGCTTCCTGCCCGCGTCGCTCGTCGAGATGCGTCGTGTCCGCGATCTGCAGCCGTACGTCGGCAAGGAGATCGAGGCCAAGATCATCGAGCTCGACAAGAACCGCAACAACGTGGTCCTGTCGCGTCGCGCATGGCTCGAGCAGACCCAGTCCGAGGTCCGCAGCGAGTTCCTGCACCAGCTCCAGAAGGGCCAGGTCCGCAAGGGCGTCGTGTCCTCCATCGTCAACTTCGGTGCCTTCGTGGACCTGGGTGGCGTCGACGGCCTGGTGCACGTCTCCGAGCTGTCCTGGAAGCACATCGATCACCCGTCTGAGGTCGTCGAGGTCGGCAACGAGGTCACCGTCGAGGTTCTCGACGTCGACCTGGACCGCGAGCGCGTCTCCCTCTCGCTCAAGGCGACGCAGGAAGACCCGTGGCGTCAGTTCGCCCGCACCCACGCCATCGGCCAGATCGTGCCCGGCAAGGTCACCAAGCTGGTTCCGTTCGGTGCCTTCGTGCGCGTCGAAGAGGGAATCGAAGGCCTCGTCCACATCTCCGAGCTGGCCGAGCGCCACGTGGAGGTTCCGGACCAGGTTGTCGGCGTCGGCGACGATGCCCTCGTCAAGGTCATCGACATCGACCTCGAGCGTCGTCGTATCTCGCTGTCGCTGAAGCAGGCCAACGAGGATTACAACGCCGAGTTCGATCCGTCCAAGTACGGCATGGCCGACTCGTACGACGAGCAGGGCAACTACATCTTCCCCGAGGGCTTCGATCCCGAGACCAACGAATGGCTCGAGGGTTCGGACAAGGTCCGTGAAGAGTGGGAAGGCCGCTACGCCGAGGCCGAGCGTCGCCACAAGATGCACACCGCTCAGATGGAGAAGACCGCTGCGGACGAGGCCGCCGAGGCCGCCAACGCCGCTGCAGGCTACTCCTCCGAGACCGGTTCGGCCGACGCCGGCGAGACCGCCGGTGCCGCTCCGGAGTCCGCTGGTGGCTCGCTCGCCAGCGACGCGCAGCTCGCCGCTCTCCGCGAGAAGCTGTCCGGCAACGCGTGACACGATGACCCGCTAGCCGGGTCTCACAGAACAACCCCGGTCCTCACAGGGCCGGGGTTGTTTTGTCTCTCCTGTCAGGCCCCCGGGCTGGATACGAGTTCGTCGAGCATGGCGGCCTTCTCCACCAGATCGTGTTCGGTGGGGTTGTCGCCGTCCGGTAGTTCTCGGCGGAGGTCCTCGAGGGTGACGACCACCCACGAGGACCGCTTGGCCACTTCGTCTCCCGAGAGAACCTTGATCGAGCCCTCCTCCAGCACCATTGTGGGCTGTGAGAGGGAGCTGGCCAACAGCAGTCGCAGATCATCGGCTTTGACAGTCATGTCACCAACGGTAGGACGCCGTCGCGGCGACCGCATTCGAATCTGCGTACGCATCACAGACGAGTGCCCCCGCCCGAATTCGGGCGGGGGCACTCGTGGAGGTGTGGGAGTCGGGGGAGCCCGATCAGCTCACTGCGGCAGGGGCCCAGGCGCTCTGCATGACGGCGGTGCGCTTGCGCATCGTCGCGAAGCTGTGGCGCGCGGGGCTGATCATCTGCGTGAACCAGTTGCGACGGTGCTCGGCCAGAGCGGTGGCGACCTCGGGAATCAGGATGCAATGCACACCGTTGACGATGCCCAGACGGTGCCGACCCTGAAGGATGTAGTGGCTTTGCATGGAATTCCCTTTGTCTCGAGATGGGTGGCCTGGCGCGTCTGTCCGTAGGATACCGAGTCTCGGGTAAACCTGGTGCATTTGGGGCTGGTGTGCTTCGGCGTGTTCAGATGTCAGACTGGTATGCGTGCTGAGAATCGGCCTCACCGGAGGTATTGGAGCGGGTAAGTCCACGGTGTCGAGAATCCTGGCGGATCTCGGTGCCGTGGTCGTCGACAGCGACCTGGTGGCCCGCGAGGTGGTGGAACCGGGAACCGAGGGGCTGGCCGCGCTGGTCGCGGAGTTCGGTGACTCGATCCTGCAACCCGACGGCCGGTTGGATAGGCCCGTCCTTGCGGCCGTGGCGTTCGGGGACGACGAGGCGCGGGCGCGGCTGAACGCGGTGGTCCATCCGCTGGTCGGCAGGCGCACCACCGAACTCGTCGAGTCCGCCGGGGCGGATGCCGTGGTGGTGCAGGACATTCCGCTCCTGGTCGAGGGCCGGATGGGCGCGCTGTTCAACCTCGTGCTCGTCGTCTACGTGGACGCAGAGGAGCGGGTGCGACGCTTGGTCGAGCTGCGCGGTATGCCGGAGCACGACGCGAGGGCGCGCCTCGCGGCGCAGGCAACCGACGACCAGCGGCGGGCCGCGGCGGATGTCTGGCTGGACAACAGCGGTCCACAGGGCGGCCTCGACGCCGAGGTGAAGGCCTTGTGGGAACAGCGGCTGGTGCCGTTCGAGGAGAACCTGCGGACCGGAACGGTGGTCCGTGCCCGGCCCGTTCTCGCGCCCGCCGACCCGACCTGGCCGGACCAGGCACGGCGGCTGATCGAGCGCCTGTGGCTGGCCTGCGGTGCAGGCGCCCTGCGTATCGACCACATCGGCTCGACCTCGGTGCCGGGACTCGAGGCCAAGGACGTGATCGACGTGCAGATCACCGTCTCGAGCATCGCCGCCGCGGACGCGCTGGCCGAACCACTCGCTGCGGCCGGCTTTCCGCCCATCGTCGATGCGAACCGCGACGAGCCGAAGCCGGCGTACGGCGTCGGCGGCGAGGCCGACCCGGCGCTGTGGGACAAGCGCACCCACGGCGGCGCCGATCCCGGCAGGCCCGTCGAGATCAGCCTGCGCGTCGATGGCTGGCCGGGCCAGCGCTTCGCGCTCCTGCTGCGCGATTGGCTGCGCGCCGACGCCGCTGCTCGGGCCGAATTCCTCGAGGTCAAGAGGGTTGCGGTCCGCTGGGCCGCCGCCGACGCGCACCCGGGCGAAGCCACCGTGACCTATGCCGCCGCGCTCGCGCCGTGGTTCGATGTCGGCTACCAGCGGGCCTGCGAGTGGGCCGAGCGGACGGGCTGGTCGCCCTCATGAGGCGCGCGGTCAGCGCCAGCTGATCGGCATCCCGACCGAGGCGAGCCAGGCGTCGAGGTCGTGACCGTGCGCGGCGATCCCGTCCGCCGCGGTCACCGCCCGGTGGATCGCCAGCTCGGTCGTCGCGGCGTCGAGCAGGCCTGCCGAATGCGCGGCGATCAACTCGTCCACGTCCAGGAGCTCGGTGTCGCGCCCGGTCCGAACCACCAGATCCAGGTAGTGGTCCTCGGATCGCCAGACCCCTGGTGCCGCGGTGAACTCGCCGATGTCGACGTAGTGGTTCTGATCCCGTGCGTGAAACGGGTGGTAGTGGAAGATCGACGCCCGCAGGCCGAGGTCCGGCAGCAGCCAGGACTCCAGGTAGTGGAAGTGTGCGTGGTCCGAGGTCCTGGCCATGTACAGGCCCCACGGTTCGAGCCGGTAGTGGTCCACCGGTCGCACGAAGCCCTTCGGGTCGGTATTGGTCTTGTCCGCGAGCGAGAAGGACTCGATCTTCGGGGCGTGCACTTGGCCGTCCATGGCTGTTGAACCTACCCGGCGGGTCGGGCCCCGACGACGATGCCGGGAGGATGTCGGTGCCCCGGCTTACTCTGGTTCCATGGCTTTCGCATCCGAGCATCCCGTGGTGGCGCACTCCGAGTTCCGGCCGGTCGGCGACATCGAACGGTCCGAGGCCCGGTTCGAGGTGGTGAGCCCGCACCAGCCCGCGGGTGACCAGCCCGCGGCGATCGCGGAACTCGAGCGGCGGATCCGGGCGGATGAGAAGAACGTGGTGCTGCTCGGTGCCACCGGCACAGGAAAGTCGGCGACGACGGCCTGGCTGATCGAGAAGCTGCAGCGGCCGACGCTGGTGATGGCGCCGAACAAGACCCTCGCCGCCCAGCTCGCGAACGAGCTGCGAGAGATGTTGCCGAACAACGCAGTCGAGTACTTCGTCTCGTACTACGACTACTACCAGCCCGAGGCGTACATCGCGCAGACGGACACCTACATCGAGAAGGACTCGTCGATCAACGACGACGTCGAGCGGCTGCGGCACTCCGCGACCTCGAGCCTGCTCTCCCGTCGTGACGTGGTGGTGGTCGCGTCGGTCTCGTGCATCTACGGTCTCGGCACCCCGCAGTCCTACCTGGACCGGTCGATCCAGCTCGACGTCGGCGTCGAGGTGCCCCGCGACGCGCTGCTCCGCCTGCTTGTCGACGTGCAGTACAACCGCAACGACCTGTCCTTCACCCGCGGTTCGTTCCGGGTGCGCGGGGACACGGTGGAGATCATCCCGTCGTACGAGGAGCTCGCGATCCGCATCGAGTTCTTCGGCGACGAGATCGAGGCGCTCTACTACCTGCACCCGCTGACCGGCGACGTGGTCCGCCAGGTCGATTCGCTGCGGATCTTCCCGGCCACCCACTACGTCGCGGGTCCGGAGCGGATGGAGCGCGCGGTCAAGGACATCGAGGCCGAGCTCGAGGAGCGGCTCGCCGACCTGGAGGGGCGGGGCAAGCTGCTCGAGGCACAGCGGCTGCGGATGCGGACCAACTACGACATCGAGATGATCAAGCAGGTCGGGTTCTGCTCCGGGATCGAGAACTACTCGCGGCACATCGACGGCCGCGGAGCAGGCACCGCGCCCGCCACGCTCATCGACTACTTCCCCGAGGATTTCCTGCTGGTCATCGACGAGTCGCACGTCACCGTCCCGCAGATCGGCGCGATGTACGAGGGCGACATGTCCCGCAAGCGCAACCTCGTCGAGTTCGGGTTCCGGCTGCCCTCGGCAACCGATAACCGCCCTCTCACCTGGGAGGAGTTCACCCAGCGCATCGGGCAGACCGTGTACCTGTCGGCCACCCCGGGCAAGTACGAGCTCGGCCAGGCGGCAGGCGAGTTCGTCGAGCAGGTCATCCGGCCGACCGGACTGGTGGACCCAGAGGTGGTGGTCAAGCCCACCAAGGGCCAGATCGACGACCTCGTGCACGAGATCAGGGAGCGAACCGACAAGGACGAGCGGGTCCTGGTCACCACCCTGACCAAGAAGATGGCCGAGGACCTGACCGATTACCTGCTGGAACTGGGGATCCGGGTGCGGTACCTGCACTCGGACATCGACACCCTCCGCAGGGTGGAGCTGCTCCGACAGCTGCGGCTGGGGGAGTACGACGTGCTCGTCGGCATCAACCTGCTGCGCGAGGGACTCGACCTGCCGGAGGTGTCGCTCGTCGCGATCCTGGACGCCGACAAGGAGGGCTTCCTGCGCAGCTCCACCAGCCTGATCCAGACCATCGGCCGCGCGGCCCGCAACGTGTCCGGCCAGGTGCACATGTACGCGGACAAGATCACCGACTCGATGGCGCACGCGATCGAGGAGACCGATCGCCGCCGCGAGAAGCAGATCGCCTACAACCGGGAGATGGGCGTCGACCCGCAGCCGCTGCGCAAGAAGATCGCCGACATCCTCGACCAGGTCTACGAGGAGGCCGATGACACGGCCGCGGGTGTGGACGTCGGCGGATCGGGGCGCAACGCCAGCCGCGGACGTCGCGCTCAGGGCGAGGCGGGCCGGGCCGTCAGCGCGGGCGTGTACGAGGGCCGCGACGTGAAGTCGATGCCGCGGGCGGAGCTGGCGGACCTGGTCAAGGAACTGACGGACCAGATGATGAACGCCGCGCGCGAGCTGCAGTTCGAGCTGGCCGGGCGGCTGCGCGACGAGATCCAGGACCTGAAGAAGGAGCTCAGGGGGATGGACGCCGCCGGCCTGTCGTAGAGCGGGCCGGGCGCGGGTCGTGCACCGACCGGACGGCGGCGTTCCGCTCGCGCCCGCTACGGTCGAGCGCATGGACGCACGGACCGCGGGGCAGGCAGCCCGGACCCTTGACCTGATCCACGGCATGTCGTATTTCGCGCCGGAGGTGAACGAGAGCCTCGTCGCGGCGGGCCTGAGCCCGGGCCGGATGTGCTACTTCGCCGGACGGTCCGCCGCCATGGGTGCGGTCGGGGCGGGGGTGGTCGCGGCGACCTTCTACAACTTCAACCCCGAGGCGATCACGCCGGTGATCCCGATCGCCTGGACGCAGGCACGGCCTGCGGATGTCGTTGCGGCCAGGTACCGCGGGGTGGACGCGGCGATGCGGCGGATCTACGGCGCCGAGGCGATCGGCTCATCGGCGTTCGACGAGGCCGCGATGCTGGCGGCCACCGCGGCGCGCGCCATCCCCGAGGCGGCCGGTCGGCCGCTGTTCGCCGGGCACGCCGAGGTCGAGTGGCCTGCCGAGCCACACCTGGTGCTCTGGCACGCGCTGACGCTGCTCCGCGAGTACCGAGGTGACGGCCACATCGCCGCCCTGCAGACCGCGGGACTCTCCGGGATCGAGGCGCTGGTCTCGCACACGGCCACCGGCAACGGGTTCCAGGAGCAGTTCGCCAGGTCCCGCCGCGGCTGGTCCGACGAGCAGTGGCGCGGCGCGGTCGACGCGCTCACCGACCGGGGACTGCTCGGGGACGGCGGGGAGCTCACCGGTGCCGGCTGGGAGTTGCGCGAGTGCGTCGAGGAACTCACCGACGAGATGGCGGTGGCCCCGTGGGCGGCGCTCGGCGACGACGGTGTGGCGCGCCTGCTGGAACTCGGAACCGACCTGCGCGCGGTCCTGGTGGACCAGGGGGTGTTCCCGGAGGGGGTGTACGGGTCCGCGGTCTCGCGCTGACCGCGGTCGGGCGCGGTCAGCTGGTGATGTCCTTGACCGCGAACCGCTGCCAGGCCAGCAGCCCGAACACCGCCGCGTACGCCAGCGCCGAGAACGACCCGACCACGATGTCGTGCCAGTCCACCGTCGGTGCCAGGAGCCGGGTCCAGGCGACAGAGAAGTGCCCGGGCAGATAGTCCCGCCAGTGCCCGAGCGCGGTGATCTGGTCGAGGATCTGCACGAGGATGGACACCATCACCGTGCCGCCGACCGCGCCGAGGGGGGCGTCGGTGAGCACGGAGAGCAGCAGGGCCAGACCCGCAACCCAGGTCAGGTTCACGGCGATGTACGCCAGCGCGGCCAGCAGCCGTCCCACCGCCTCGCCGTACCCGAGGGAATCGCCGAACGGGGTCACCAGCGGTCCCGTCCCGTACAGGGCGGTGCCGAGCGTGAGCGCCACACCGAACAGGATGAGGATCGCCAGCGCGGACAGCGCCGCGGACACGATGGCCTTCTGCTGCAGCAGCCGGCCGCGGGGGACCGGGATGGCCAACAGGTACCGCAGCGAGGACCAGGACGCCTCGCTCGCGACGGAGTCGCCGAAGAACAACGCCACCACCACGATCAGCAGGAATCCGACCGACATGAACAGGCAGAACACGGTGAAGTTCACGCCGCCCCTTGTGCCGAGTTCGATCAGGTCGACGGCGCCGGATTCGGAGTTCGACCCGCCGATGGCGAACGCGATCGCGAGGATCACCGGTAGCAACGCCAGGAAGCCGAGCGCCAGGTGGGTGCGTCTGCGCTTGAACTGCCGCTTGAGTTCGGTGCGCAGCGGCAGGGTGTGCGTCGCCCGGTAGCCGGCCGCCCTGCCGTCGGGATGGGACGTGACGGCGCCGCCGTCGGCTCGGCTGCTGGTCATGCTTCCTCCCTGTCGTGCTCGCGATGGTCGGAGATGTCCACCAGGCGGAGGAACACGTCCTCCAGGCGGGTCGTCTTCGACAGGCCCCTGACACCGATGCCTGCGCCGACGAGGGTGCGCACCAGCGCCGCCGGGTCGGTTTCGCCGAGGTCGACCCGCAGCCGGGGATTCTCTCCCTCGATCAGGCGCACGGGTCCGAGCCCGTCGACCGACTCGAGGACGGCGGCCGCCCGGTTGGGGTCGTCGACCCGCAGTTCGGTGGCGCCCTCGGCGGAGGTGAGCTCCTCGACGGTGCCGGAGCTGATCACCCGGCCGTGGTTCATGACCACCACGTCGGTGCAGGTCTGCTCGACCTCGGCCAGCAGGTGGCTGGAGACGAGGACGGTGCGCCCGGTGCGCGCGTAGTTGATCAGCACCTCCCGCATGGTGCGGATCTGCGGCGGGTCGAGTCCGTTGGTGGGTTCGTCCAGGACCATCAGGTCCGGCAGGCCCAGCATCGCCTGCGCGATCGCGAGCCTCTGACGCATTCCCTGGCTGTAAGAGCGGACCTTCCGTTCGATCGCATCGCCGAGATCCGCGATCTCGAGGGCCTCCTCCATGCGGGCCTCGCCTGCCGGCCGGCCAGTGGCCTCCCAGTACAGCCGCAGATTGTCGATGCCGCTCAGATGCGGCAGCAGGCCGGACCCCTCGACGAAGGACCCGAGCCGGGATAGCACGGGCGCACCAGGGGTGACCCGGTGGCCGAAGACCCGGATCTCGCCCTCGGTCGGCGTGATCAGGCCCATCAGCATCCGCAGGGTGGTGGTCTTGCCCGCACCGTTGGGGCCGAGCAGCCCGAGGACCTGGCCGCGACGAACGGTGAAGCTCACCCCGTCGACCGCGCGGAAACCGTTGTCGTAGGTCTTGCGCAGGTCGGTGATGACCAGCGGGGTGTCGACGAGAGCGGGGTCGATCTCGGCCGCCACGCGGCGACGGCGCCGGATGATGCCGATCGTGACCAGGAGGGCCGCCCCGCCGAGGATGCACGCGATCCCGATCAGCGGGCCGATCGGCAGCGAACGGCTGGAGGTGGTGGCGGGCACGCTCGGGACCAGGAGGCCGGCGTTGTCGGCGAGGGCCACCGAGTACTGGGCCGGGCTGAGCGGGTTCGCGTAGGCCTGGTCGGTGGTGGTGACGACCACTTCGAGGTGGTGTCCCTGCGGCACCTGGAACGCAACACCCGGCATGGCCACCGAGATCGGGTGTGGTCCCGGGCCGTCGGGCAGCCGGATCGCGGAGACCGCACCGCCGGGCAGGGTGCGCCTGCCGTCCGGGCTCACGTCGTACAGCTTCGCGAACAGCACGGCGTCACCCGGTGCGGAGGTGGCGGTGACCGTGAGCCCGACCGTGGAGACACCCGTGATCGTGAGCGGGTGGTCGAGCGGCGCGGTGGCGAACGCGGCGGACTGACCGGGCGGGTCGGCCGCCAGGTCCGCCGCGGGCCCGCCCAAGGCGCCCAGGTTCGACAGCGCCGACCCGAGGCCTGGCACCGCCGACAGTGCGGCAGGCGAGGCGCCGGGCGGCCGGAGGATGCTCTGCGATGCCGGTCCGGCGAGCGGGAGATCGATCGTCGGGGTCGGCGGCGCGTCCGCGATCAGGCCCGGGTAGTCGGCGGCGGTCATCCGCCGGTAGGAGGGGCGACCCTGATCGGTCGGGGTGCCGGGGAGCGAGAACACGAACTCCTCGTCCACCTCGCCGGACCCGCGGAGTTGCTCGGACAGGAACCGCGACGTCGCGGACTCGCTGAAGCGGGTGCCCTCGCCTCCCGCGTCGTGCCCACCGGGAAACCAGCGCACCTGGACGGGTGTGCCTGCCCCGGCGATCTGCCGCGCGGTCGCGTCGGACTGGTCCAGTCCGAACAGCGTGTCCTGTTCGCCCTGGATCAGCAGCGTGGGCGCGGTGATCGCGCCCGCGACCGCCGCGGGCGAGTGCGCACGGAGCAGGTCCAGCAGTTCCTGGCTCGGTTTCCCGGACACCGCGGCCGCGGCGTACTCCCGGCAGAACTCCAGCGCGAACCGTCCGCAGGGCCCCGGTTCCGGCCGCGGTTCGGCCGCGTCCCCCTCGGATGGGGCCGCGCCGGCGCCCGCGCCGAAGAAGATGCCTGCCCAGCCGCGTTTGAGTACGCCAGGGCCGCCGTAGCCGGTCGCGGCCGGGGTCGACGGTGGCAGCGATTCGATCGTGCCGGAGTTCGGAAACAGGGCGTGGCCCAGGTCATTCCAGGTGATCGCCGCGGCTATCGCATCGATGCGCGAGTCCAGCCCGCCGAGCATCAAGGCCAGCGCACCGCCATACGATCCGCCCGCCACACCGATCCGCGGGTCGCCGGGGCCGTCCTGCTCGACCTCGCCACGCGCGGCCAGCCAGTCGACGAGGCCGCGAGCGTCCGCCACTTCGCGATCCGGGTCGTTCAACGAGATCTGACCGGTGCTCTGCCCGAAACCCCTGGCGCTGTAAGCCAGCACCACGAACCCGTCATCTGCGAGCGTCGCCGCCTGGGCGGCGACGGAGTCCTTGCTGCCGCCGAACCCGTGTGCGAGGAGTACGGCAGGTGCCGGGGTGTGCTGCGGAAGATACAGGCGGGCATCGATTTTGACCTGATCCGTCCCCGCGGGGCCCGCGGGCATCGTCACTGCGACATCCTCGGTCACCGGCGCGGCAGGCTCGGTGATCGACCTGGTCACGGCGACGGCACCGGCGCCGACGGCAACGAGGGCGACGGCCACGACGATCCGGGTCCTGATTCCCTGCAGCCGGGGGATTCGCATGAGATCTAATGTAGCGAGGCGGCGCCGATGTGCGTTGTGCCGCAATTCCCCCTAACCCGATCGCGATCCGGCTAGGGTCTTTCCCAGCGGCCGGGCTGTCCGTGATTCTGCGGCGCTCCGGTCAGACCTGAGCACCTTGGAGGAATGAATGAGCGCCTACCGCACCATCGTCGTCGGAACCGATGGCTCGGATTCGTCCCTGAAGGCAGTGGACAAGGCCGCGTCGTTGGCGTCGGATGCCGGCGCGAAACTGGTCATCGCCTGCGCCTACTACCCGGCTGACCCGAAGGACATCGAGGCCGCGCAGGACACCCTCCGCGAGGACGCGTACCAGATCACCGGTTCCGCGCCGACCTTCGAGATCCTGCGGACCGCCCGCGAGCGGGCGCACGCGGCGGGCGCGGCCGATATCGTCGAGCGCGCCGTCGTCGGCGCTCCCGTGGACTCGCTGCTCGCGCTCATCGACGAGGTCGAGGCCGACCTGCTGGTGATCGGTAACCGTGGACTGAACACGCTGACCGGGCGTCTGCTCGGATCGGTCCCCTCGGACGCGGCGCGTAAGTCCACGTCCGATGTCCTGATCGTGCACACGGTCCGCTAACCGCGTCCGAAACATCTCCCGCCCCCGCCGGCCTCGCCGACGGGGGCGGATTTGTCTTGTGCGCCCGTGAAAGCTATTCGAGTACAGACAGTTTCGACAGTCCGTCCGGAAGCGGGTGCGCATGCACGACGCCGAGCCGTTGCGTGGCGCGGGTGAGCGCGACGTAGAGGTCGTTCATGCCGCGCGGTGACTCGTCCACGATCTGACCGGGCTCCACGATGAGGACCGAGTCGAACTCGAGCCCCTTCGCCTGCCGGACCGAGAGCACGCTCACCGAATCCGAGACCAGGTCGAGGTACTCGTCGACGCCGGACTCGCTGGTCAGGACCGCGACGAGACCGGGCCCGGTCTCCGCGGCGACCAGCCGACGGACCTGTTCGGCGACCTCGCCCTCGGGCACCCGCCGTGCCCACGGCCGCGTCCCCGAGTCGCGCACCGAACGCGGCACCGTCTGATCGGGGTCGATCCGCGCGAGCACGTCCTGCGCGACCCCCATGATCTCGGACGGCGTGCGGTAGTTCACCGTCAGCTCGGTCAGCTTCCAGCGCCGGGCCACGTACGGCTCGAGCACCTTCTGCCAGGACGAGCTGCCGGCCGGATCGCCCGTCTGGGCGGTGTCGCCGACCAGGGTCATCCACCGATTCGGGATGCGCCGCATCAGCATTCGCCAGGCCATCTCCGAGAGTTCCTGTGCCTCGTCCACGATGACGTGCCCGTAGGTCCAGGTGCGGTCGGCCGCCGCGCGCTCGGCGGCGGTCTGGGACTGCCGCAGGTCCTGACGCTGCGCCAGCTGGCCCGCGTCGATCAGGTCGTACGCCATCAGGATCTCGGGATCCAGCTCGTCCTCGAGGTCCTGCGGGGCCGAACCGGTAAGAATGTCCAACGCGCCCTGGGCATCGGCGATCTGGGCCCGCCATTCGCGGTCAGCGCGTTCGCGTTCGGCCGCATCGTCCACGCCGAGCAGTTCGGCGAGCTCGTCGAGCAGGGGAGCGTCGGCGGCACTGAACCCCGCGACACCGGTGCGGTGCAGCAACTCGCGCTGTGCGGCGGTGAGTTCGCGTGCCGCAGTGTCCAGCCGCCTCCGGGAACCGAGCAGGTCCGCGAGCACCCGCTGGGGTGTCAGCTGCGGCCACAGCCCGTCGATCGCGGCCATCACCTCGGGGTCGCCGCGCATCTCGTCCCTGATGTCGGCGATGTCGTCGCGGCTGAGCAGGTTCGCCCCGCCAAGCACGTTCGACCCGATCCGGGCCGCATGCTGATCGGCGAGCGCCTCGATCACGGCCGAGACGAAGATCGGCCGCGCGAGGTTGTGCGGGCGCCGCGACGAGCGGGCCCGCCCGCGCGCGCGGGTGACGACCCGGCGATCGAGGGTGATCGGGTAGGAGTCGAACCTCAGCCGGATCGGCTCCTGAGGGGTCTCCTGCCGGTCCCGGACCGCCTGCTTGAGCACCTCGACCATCGCGAGCGAACCCTTGACTTCGCCACACTCGAGCGAATCCTGATGCGTGGCACGCACTCCCGGATAGAGGTCGCCGATGGTGGAGAGCAGCACGCCGGTCTCGCCGAGCGAGGGGAGAACCTGGCCGATGTAGTCGAGGAAGGTGTCGTTGGGCCCGATGATCAGCACGCCGCTCTTCGCCAGCTGCTGTCGGTAGGTGTAGAGCAGGTACGCGGCGCGGTGCAGTGCCACCGCGGTCTTGCCGGTTCCCGGCCCGCCCTGCACGACCATCACCGACTTGTGCTCGGACCGGATGATCGCGTCCTGCTCGGACTGGATGGTCTCGACGATGTCGTTCATGTGGCCGGTCCTGGCCGCGTTGAGCGCGGTGAGCAGCGCGCTCTCGCCCGCCACGCCGTCGCCGCCGTCGAGGGCACCCGCACGCTCCGCGGTCGCGAGGTCCAGGTACTCGTCGCCGAGCCCGGTGACCTTCCGGCTGCGGGTCCTGATGTGCCTGCGTCGGGTGACGCCCTCGGGTGCGGCAGGCGTCGCCAGGTAGAACGGCCGGGCCAGCGGGGCCCGCCAGTCCAGCAGCAGCGTCTCGTAGTCGTTGGCCTCGTCGAGGATGCCGACCCGGCCGATATAGCGTCGCGCGTCGCCGTCGGGAGCTTCCTCGTCCGGATCCTGCCCGTCGAGGTCGATCCGCCCGAAGCAGAGGCCGTTCTCCGCCGCGTCGTACTTGGCGATGTCCTCGGTGTACATCAGGCTGAACGACTCGCGCTCGCTGCGGGCCTGAGGGGTGCCACCGGTCTCGAGGAGCACCTTGCGCAGGCGGGTCGCGGCATAGTCACGCAGCGAATCCAGACGGTTGTACAGCATTGACACGTACTGCTGCTCGCGCTCACGTTCGTCGTGCTGCAGCGCCTCGTCCGGCAAGTGGTCTCCTCGGGCGGTAGGGGAGGGAAAAGTGCCAAGCGAGTCTAGTGGGCGGGTGGCGTGGACGCAGAAGGGCCAGGTCAGAGGGCAGTCCGGCGCGTCGCCGCGGCGCGTGGTTCAGACCGTGCGGAGGGTCTCGTGCACCGAGCGCCAACGGAGTCCGTTGCGGGCGCCGGGCGCGGGGACCAGGACGGCGGTGACCAGCCGAACGCCGGACCCGGTTCCGGTCTCGGCGTGATGAGTCTCGGTGAACCGGGCGATCGCCACCTCGGCGGTGGCGAGCTGCACCTCCACCGCCGTGATCACCACCCGGAGGCCGGGGACCGCGCCCCGCGCCCCGCGGAGCGAATCGGCGAGCTGGTCGACGGACACGACGTGCCCGTCGGTCGCGACGAGTGAGAAGTCCGCGGTGTGGGCGCCCGTGAACTCGGTGAGCAGCGCCGGGTCCGCGACGGTCCCGAGCCACCGTTCGAGCACCGCGTGGTGATCCTCGATCTCTCGGATGATCCGGGATTCAGGGGCAGCGGTCACGAGCCCAGGTCCGCGACGGCCCGTCGGGCCCGCCGCACGGCGCGTTCGGTGCCCACGCCGACTGTGTGACCGAGTTGGGCGCCGCGCTCGGCCGCCGTTTCGGTCCACTCGGCGCCGTGTTCGCGCGCGAGCGAGAGGAGCTCGGGGGCGCGTTCCTGTGCCGTCTCGGCGAGCGCGGCCCCGCGTTCGGCGGCGGCTTCGGTCCACTCGGCGCCGTGCTGGCGCGCGAGCGTGAGGAGTTCGGGGGCGCGTTCCTGTGCGGTTTCGGCGAGTGCTGCCCCGCGCTCGGCGGCCTCGGCCGCGAGCTCGCGGACCCGTTCGGATGCGGACTGGAGCCGCTCGCCGACCGCCGCGCGGGCCTCGCCGTTCTGGGCCGAGGGCAGCGCCGCCAGCACCGCCTCGGAGGCGTGACGGGCAGCGCGGCGGCCCCGCCAGCCGAGGGACGGCTTGCCCTCGGTGTCGACGCCGGCGATGAGCAGCCCGCCGAGCAGGCTGATGTTCTTGAAGAACTGGGTCCGTTGAGCGGCGCGTTGCGCCGGGTCCGGCTCCTGCCAGAAGGCATGGCCGGCGAGGGTGGTCGGCAGCAGGCTGCCCGCCAGGGTCAGCGACGCGACGCGCGGCGCGGTGCCCGTGGCCAGCAGAGCGCCCGCGCCGACCTGGATCGCCCCGTTCAGGCGCACCAGGTTCTCTGGGTCCGAGGGCACCAACGCCGGGAGAGCACCCCGTGCCCGTTTGATGAACGGCTCCGCCCGGTCCGCTTTTCCCGCGGGATGTCGGAGTGCATCGATGCCGCCGGTGATGAACACCGCTGCGAGCAGGGGGCGGGCGATTCGACGGACCAGCATGGCGTGGCCTCCCTCGTGATCGGGTGCACTCCACCCTAGCCAGGGCCGGGCGTCACCAACCGCGTTCCTGCCATTCCGGGAGGAACGGCCGCTCGGCGCCGATCGTGGTGTCCTTGCCGTGTCCCGGGTACACGGCGGTGTCGTCGGGGAACCGTTCGAAGAGCTTGGTCGTCACGTCCCGGTAGAGCGAGGCGAACTTCTCCGCATCGGCGGTCTTGCCGACGCCGCCAGGGAACAGCGAGTCCCCGGTGAAGAGATGGACCTGGCCGGTCGCCGGATCCGTCAGCGCCAGCGCGATCGACCCCGGCGTGTGACCCGCGAGGTGGATGACCTCGAGTGAGAGTCGGCCCACCTCCACCAGGTCGCCGTCGGTGACGGTGCGGTCGGGCGCGACCGGGAGCGGGCCCGCGTCGAGGGCGTGCGCGATGGTGGGGACGCCGGTCTTGTCGACCACCTCGGCGAGCGCGAGCCAGTGGTCAGGATGCTGGTGGGTGGTGACGATCGAGGTGAGCGTCGGCGCCGCGGCCGAGACCAGGCTCACGAGCCGGTCCGCGTCGTTCGCGGCGTCGATGAGCAGGGATTCGCCGGTCTCGGAACAGACCACCAGATAGGCGTTGTTGTCCATGGGGCCGACGGAGATCTTGGTGATGCTCGCGCCGGCGAAGGATCGCCGCTGCGGATCGGAATCCGCTGTGAGCTCTCCGGTGTAGTGGTCGTCGATTGTCATCTGCTGCCCGTCCATGGTGGGGACGCTACCGTCGAATGTGTGCGGGCGACGGCTCGGGCACGCGATCGGCCGCTGGTGGACACGGGGTCGTCCGATCGCGGCTCCACCGACGATGTCGGTACCCCGGCCTACCATGTGCAGCGCGTGAGGACTATCGCCTCTGCGTCGACGAGAAGGGACATCGAGTGGCGGACCGCTTGATCGTGCGAGGAGCGCGTGAGCACAACCTGCGAGGCATCGACATCGACCTGCCCCGGGACAGTCTCATCGTCTTCACCGGATTGTCCGGCTCGGGCAAATCGTCGCTCGCGTTCGACACCATCTTCGCGGAGGGCCAGCGCCGCTACGTCGAATCGCTGTCGGCCTACGCCCGCCAGTTCCTCGGTCAGATGGACAAGCCCGACGTCGATTTCATCGAGGGCCTCTCGCCCGCGGTGTCGATCGACCAGAAGTCGACCAATCGCAATCCGCGATCCACCGTCGGCACGATCACCGAGGTGTACGACTACCTCCGTCTGCTATACGCCCGTGCAGGCACCCCGCACTGCCCGGTGTGCGGCGAGCAGATCGCGAAGCAGAGCCCCCAGCAGATCGTCGACCAGGTGCTCGCCATGGAGGAGGGCACCCGTTTCCAGGTGCTGGCGCCGGTGGTGCGCACCCGTAAGGGTGAGTTCGTCGACCTCTTCGACCAGCTCAACACCCAGGGGTACGCCAGGGTCCGGGTCGACGGCGTGGTGCATCAGCTGACCGACCCGCCGAAGCTCAAGAAGCAGGAGAAGCACGACATCGAGGTGGTCATCGACCGCCTCACGGTCAAGGCGAGCTCGAAGCAGCGGCTCACGGACTCGGTGGAGACCGCGCTGCGCCTTGCTGACGGCATCGTCGTCCTCGACTTCGTCGATCGGGACGAGAACGCGCCGGACCGGGAACGCCGCTTCTCCGAGTCACTGGCCTGCCCGAACGGGCATGCCCTCTCGATCGACGATCTCGAACCGCGGTCGTTCTCGTTCAACTCGCCCTACGGCGCCTGCCCCGAGTGCACAGGACTCGGCATCCGCAAGGAGGTCGACCCGGACCTGGTGGTGCCGGATCCCGAGCTGAGCCTCGAGGACGGGGCGATCGCGCCCTGGTCGATGGGGCAGACCTCCGAGTACTTCGGCCGCCTGCTGTCCGGACTCGCCGACATCATGGGCTTCGAGATGTCGACCCCGTGGAACGAACTGCCCGCGAAGGCACGCAAGGCGGTCCTCGAGGGCAGCGCGGACCAGGTGCACGTCAAGTACAAGAACCGGTACGGGCGGACGCGCTCCTACTACGCCGAGTTCGAGGGCGTGATGCCCTTCCTGCACCGTCGGCTCGAGCAGACCGAGTCCGAGCAGATGAAGGAACGGTACGACGGGTACATGCGCGACGTGCCGTGTCCCGCGTGTGACGGTGCCCGGCTCCGGCCGGAGATCCTCTCGGTCACCATCTCGGCGGGCGAGCACGGCAAGAAGTCCATCGCGGACGTCGCCGAGCTGTCGATCTCGGACTGCGCGGATTTCCTGAACAGCCTCACGCTCGGAGCGAGGGAGGAGGCCATCGCCGGTCAGGTCCTCAAGGAGGTGCAGGCGCGGCTCGGCTTCCTGCTCGACGTCGGACTCGAGTACCTGTCGCTCTCACGTGCGGCAGGCACCCTCTCCGGCGGCGAGGCCCAGCGGATCCGGCTGGCCACCCAGATCGGTTCAGGCCTGGTGGGCGTCCTCTACGTGCTCGACGAGCCCTCCATCGGGCTCCATCAGCGTGACAACCGGCGGCTGATCGACACGTTGACCCGGTTGCGGGACCTCGGCAACACGCTCATCGTCGTCGAACACGACGAGGACACCATCCGGACCTCGGACTGGGTCGTCGACATCGGCCCGCTCGCTGGCGAGCACGGCGGCCGGGTGGTGCACAGCGGCCCGTACGAGGAGCTGCTGACCTGCGAGGAATCCCTCACCGGCGCATACCTTTCCGGCCGGTCGACGATCGATGTGCCTGCCATTCGCAGGCCCGTCGACAAGAAGCGTCAGGTCACGGTGATCGGGGCCAAGGAGCACAACCTCAAGAACATCGACGTCAGCTTCCCGCTCGGCGTGCTCACCTCGGTGACCGGTGTCTCCGGATCGGGCAAGTCGACCCTGGTCAACGACATCCTCGCGACCGTGATGGCGAACAAGCTCAACGGCGCGCGCCAGGTCCCCGGCAGGCACACCCGGATCAACGGGCTGGACCAGCTCGACAAGCTGGTCCAGGTGGACCAGTCGCCGATCGGCCGGACGCCGCGCTCGAACGCGGCCACCTACACCGGCGTGTTCGACAAGATCCGCACCCTGTTCGCCGCGACGACCGAGGCCAAGGTGCGTGGTTACCAGCCGGGACGGTTCTCCTTCAACGTCAAGGGCGGCCGGTGTGAGGCCTGCTCGGGAGACGGCACGCTCAAGATCGAGATGAACTTCCTGCCGGACGTGTACGTCCCGTGCGAGGTGTGCCACGGGGCCCGCTACAACCGGGAGACCCTGGAGGTGCACTACAAGGGCAAGACCATTGCCGAGGTGCTCGACATGTCCATCGAGGAGGCCGCCGACTTCTTCGAGGCGATCACCTCGATCCACCGCTACCTCAAGACGCTCGTCGAGGTCGGGCTCGGGTACGTACGTCTCGGCCAGCCGGCCCCGACCCTGTCCGGTGGCGAGGCGCAGCGGGTGAAGCTGGCCGCCGAGCTGCAGAAGCGTTCCACCGGCCGCACCGTGTACGTGCTCGACGAGCCGACCACCGGCCTGCATTTCGAGGACATCCGCAAGCTGCTCGGCGTCGTCAACGGACTGGTGGACAAGGGCAACACGGTGATCGTGATCGAGCACAACCTCGACGTGATCAAGACGTCGGACTGGGTCGTCGACATGGGGCCCGAGGGTGGATCGGGCGGCGGAACCGTCGTGGGGGAGGGCACGCCCGAGCAGATCGCGGCGGTGCCCGCCAGCTACACCGGCAGGTTCCTGCGGGATGTGCTCGACCAGCAGGCCGCCGCCGTCAACGGCAAGGCCAAGGCTCCGGGTGAGCCGAAGCGGAAGAGGGCGCCGCGCAAGGCGGCCGCCGCGGTCTGACGCGGAAGGCAGCGACAGACAGCAGTGCGGGCCGGGTCACGAGGACCCGGCC